>JAVBTW010000161.1:0-6384 GCA_031555975.1 Eubacteriales bacterium | reverse complement strand
CCTCGGCGTCCGCCGCGCTCTCGTCGCCCTCTTGGAGCTTGGCACTGGCGATGGAGAACTGATCGGAATACAGGTATGCCTGCAGGTCCGCGGTGGCGATGCCGTCTGCCTCTGTGATGGGCTTGGGCATGGGCGGCGCGGTGGGCGCCGGCGGCGGGGTCTGTTCCGGGTCCGGCGTGGTGTCGGGCGCGAAGGGCGTGGCCGTGGGCGCGGGCGGCGCTGTCGGTTCAGGGAGCAGATCGATCTGCGCCTGCTCCAGCGTACGGACATGCTCCTGCAGGGCCATGACGCCCTTCTCGGTGCCGGGTCCGAACTGGCCATCGGCGTCGCCTTCAAGGAAGCCCAGCTCAATCATCTTCTGTTGAAGCCGCAACACGGCGTCACCGGCACTGCCGCGTTGAAGCACTTCGTAGTAGGGCACGGTGACCTTGACGGACAGCGCCTTTGCGACAGGCAGCGGATCGGGCGCGTATGCTTCTGCCACCGGTGGCTCCTTGCCCTCGGCCAGCGCGTCCTCTCGGGCCTGCTGGGCTGCCTTGGCGGCGTCCAGTTTTTTCTGGTCAATTTCCGCCTGGGCCAGACGTTCATTATATTGGTGCAGCGCATCGACAGACTGGCTTACCTGGCGCGCAAACGCCTCTGGATCGACGCGCGGTCCGGCGGCCGCAGCCGCGTCGCGGACGACCTCTGCGTATGCCTCGGCGCGCTCCTTCCAGCCATCGTCCAGGTTGACAAAATGCTCAAAGCCGAGCTCGATGACGGCCTGGCCCGTCTCGCCGTCAAGGCTCTGGAATTGCACCGCTACAGTCTTTGTCTGCACGGCCGATTCCGCAGCCGGCGCGGGATTCACATCCAATGTGTACGATGTCGGGCGCTCCACCCCTTGCATGAGCTGGTCGAACGCAACCGTCTCCTCTGCCCAGCCCGCCGACAGTGCCATCGTGCACAGCAGGGCGGCCAAGAGAAGCGCCAGCAGCCGCTTTGCCTTGTTCATGTTTCCCCTCCAAGTTCATCGTCGTTGCCCATCAGTTTCAGTATAAAGACGCGATTCGCGACGCGTAGGTTGCGAAAAACGGCATCATTGCCGGGTGGTGTTTATTGGGCCTGATGGAAACCGGAAGCCCCTTGCCATCGACGCATTTCGACAGCAGAAACAGACCATAGTCTAGCATGTTTCATGTAAAACTTCAACCGATAATATGAGGCATTTGTATCAATAATTGATGAACGGCTTAAAATTTTACAGCTATGATCAAATTTGCTTACTTATTTTTGAAAACCGATTGACTTTATGGCGCTTTTGAAGTACATTTATAAGCAACAGCGCGCAGCTGCGCGAAGCATGCGGAGGGAGATCCACATATGTACGAAATCATTCGGAAGAAAGAGCTCAACCCGACCGTGACGCTGATGGACATCAAAGCGCCGCTGATCGCGGAGAAAGCACAGCCGGGCCAGTTCATCATACTGCGCGTGGATGCGGACGGTGAGCGCATCCCGCTGACCGTCGCCGCCACGGACAAGGACCAGGGTACGGTCACGATCATTTTCCAGATCGTGGGCGCGACGACGGAAAAACTGAACCACAAAAACGAAGGAGAAGGCATCACGGACTTCGTCGGCCCGCTGGGCAAACCCAGTCGTGTCGAAGGCTTGAAGCGGGTCTGTGTCATCGGCGGCGGCGTGGGCTGTGCCATCGCATACCCGGTCGCGAAGAAGCTGCATGAGCTGGGCACGGAAGTGACCACCATCGTTGGCTTCCGTAGCAAGGACCTGCTGATCCTGGAGGACGAATTCAGGGCCTGCAGCGACCGCTACATCGTCATGACGGACGACGGCAGCTATGGCGAAAAGGGCCTGGTGACGGGCGCCCTGCAAAAGTTGCTGGATGCGGGCGAGCAGTTTGACGAAGTGATCGCCATTGGACCGCTGATCATGATGAAGTTCGTATGCGCGCTGACCAGGCAATATGGCGTAAAGACGGAAGTCAGCATGAATCCGATCATGATCGACGGCACCGGCATGTGCGGCGGCTGCCGGCTGACCGTGGGCGGCGTGACCAAGTTTGCTTGCGTGGATGGCCCGGACTTTGACGGTCATGAGGTCGATTTTGATGAGGCGATGAAGCGCGGCTCCATGTTCCGCGATTTTGAGCGCCACGCCCACGAAGAAACCTGCAACCTGTTCAAGAAGGAGGCTGAGTAACATGCCCAATATGTCTATGAAGAAGAACGAAATGCCTTCACAGGACCCGCAGGTGCGCAACAAGAACTTTAGCGAGGTCGCCCTCGGCTACACCGAGGAACAGGCGCTGGACGAGGCGCAGCGCTGCCTAAACTGCAAGCACAAGCCCTGCATCAAGGGCTGTCCAGTGCTCATCGACATCCCGGCGTTCGTCAAGCAGGTTGCCGATCGGGACTTTGAGGGCGCGTACCAGACCATCGCAGCCACATCATCCCTGCCCGCCGTGTGCGGCCGCGTGTGCCCTCAGGAGAGCCAGTGCGAACAGTATTGTGTGCGCGGCGTCAAGGGCGAGCCCGTGGGCATCGGCAGGCTGGAGCGGTTCGCAGCGGACTGGCACCTTCAAAACGCCAAGGAAAAGGCCGTGAAACCCGCGTCCAATGGCCACAAGGCCGCCATCATCGGCAGCGGCCCAGCGGGTCTGACCTGCGCTGGCGATCTGGCCAGGAAGGGCTATGAGGTCACCGTGTTCGAGGCGCTGCATCTGGCAGGTGGCGTGCTGGTTTATGGCATCCCTGAATTCCGTCTGCCGAAAGCGATCGTGCAGAAGGAGATCGACACGCTGAAAGAGCTGGGCGTCAAGGTGGAAACCAACATGGTCATCGGCAAGGTGCTCTCGATCGATGAGCTGTTCGCGAAGGGCTATGAGTCCGTCTTCATCGGCAGCGGCGCGGGTCTGCCGCAGTTCATGAAGATCCCGGGCGAGAACTTGTCGGGCGTGCTGTCCGCCAACGAGTTCCTGACCCGCGTGAACCTGATGAAAGCCTATCGCGAAGGCGCGGACACCCCGGTCATCAACGCCAAGCGCGTCGCGGTGGTGGGCGGCGGCAACGTGGCCATGGACGCAGCGCGCTGCGCCAAGCGCCTGGGCGCAGAAGAAGTCATGATCGTGTACCGCAGGAGCGAAAAAGAGTTGCCCGCCCGCGCTGAGGAAGTGGAGCACGCAAAGGAAGAGGGCATCCTGTTCAAGCTGCTCGTCAACCCTGTGGAGATCCATGGCGACGACAAGGGCTGGGTCAAGAGCATGACCTGTCGCGAAATGGAACTGGGTGAGCCGGACGCCAGCGGCCGCAGAAGGCCTGTTGAGAAGGCCAATAGCGACTTCGAACTGGACGTGGACGCCGTGATCATGTCCATCGGCACCAGCCCGAATCCGCTGATCAAGTCCACCACGGAGGGCCTGGAGACGCAGCGCTGGGGCGGCATCATCGTGGACGAGGCGACCGGAAAGACCAGTCGCGAGGGCGTCTATGCCGGCGGCGACGCGGTCACCGGCGCGGCGACGGTCATCCTCGCCATGGGCGCAGGGAAAACCGCCGCGTCGGCGATGGATGCGTTTATGCAGGGGAAGAACTAAAGCCGAACACCAACCGTGAAAGCGCCGCCCGCATCGCTCAAGATGCGGGCGGCGCCGCTTCGCGATGACGTCAGCCGATTTCAACGATGCTGGCGCCCTTGAGCTTGAGTACGCCCTTTGAGTCCGCGTTGAGCGGAATGGCGCGGTTGCCGTTGCGATCGACGCCGGAGATGACGGCTTGGATGCGCTTACCGCCGAGGTCAAAGGCCTTTTCGGAGACCCCCGCCAGCATATCGCTACCAATGGTCAGCTTATAGACGCCGCAGGCATTGTCTTTGAGCGGTGACTTAAAGGTCAGTGCCCCCAGCGGCCGCGCGGCAATCAGTGTCTCGCCGTCGTACAGCTCAAGTGTCCAGCCGTCCGCGCCGCGCAGTTTTGCGCCGGTGCGGTTGTATACGAACACCTCAGCCTTGAGTGTGCCCTTGCCGTAATAGAGCCGCTTGGTACTGGTGTACAGGCCCCTTGGCTTCTGGTACAGCGGCTGAGCGCGCCCGAAGCTGTTTCCGGCCACGGTCAGCTTGCACTTGATTTTGCTGCCGTCCGGGCGCTGCACCGTGACGGTCGTCGTGCCGGACTTCTTCGCGGTTAGCACACCCGCGCTGTCGATGGCCGCCACCTTCGGGTTGCTGCTGGAAGTTTTGAGCGCCGGAAGCCTGTGGCCCACCGGGATCGGCACCACCAACTGGTAGGTTTGACCGGCGGATACGCGCAACGCTTTGGGGATTGTCCAGTCCACCGCGCCGTCCTGGCGTTCGGTCAGTTCCACAGCGATCAGCGACAAGGGCGGCAGCGCCTTGTACCTGCCTCCGGCGCCGCCCTCAATCGACAGGGCATAGAAGCCGGGTCTCAGCCGCGACAGGTCCTGCGCGGAAAACTCAAAGATGGCCACGTTCTGTTTGCTGTTGATCTTGCCTGGTGCGGTGCGACTGAGCAAAGAAGGCACAGCCTGCGCCGATTTGCTGTTGAAAGGGCTGGTGCGCGCTTGGCTGAGCCTGGCGGTGACCGCGCCTTTGTGCGGCCAATTCACCGCGAACCGCAGCGCGGCATCCGTCGACGCCACAGCGCGCTGCCAAGTTGCGTCCAGATCGGCCTTTTCGCCCGAGATGCCGACCGGCACATCCGGTGCGGCCTGCATGAACAGCCAATCCGCGCCGAGTTTTCCGCGCAGGTCGCCCTTCAACAGCGCGGTCTGGCCGGAAACCCTGACCTCGCCCACGCGGGTCTCGGGGATGGCGCACTGGTCGTCACCCTCTGGGGCGGACACGGTCACCGGAATCGGGTCCGCGCCACCGGACGGGAAGGTCAACGGCAGCGGAAGGCTGATGGTCCCGTCGCCACTGCGGACGACCGGAATCGTCTCACCGCCGATGTGCACGTCCAGACGCGTCGTGCCGCCCGGATTGCTGCCCTCCAACCGGAACGGGAACGGGATCGGCGCGGTGCTGCCCGCAAGTACGCTGACGCTGGTTTCACCGGACACCTTAGGCCAATAGTGCAGCGTAAGCTTGCCGATTAGGGTTCGGAGCAGCCCTCTATTTTCGCCATTTCCGGGACTCTCCAGGTATACGGTGTACGGACCAGGTTGCAACTGGCCGGGTTTCACGGAGAGCGTCGCGATGCCCTGCTCGATAGTGACCGGTAGGCGCAGCGCGCCGACTCCGCGCTCATCCATCACCTCAAACGCTGCCTGCAGCGCGCCAGTGACATTGAAAACCTGCACATTGAGTGTCGCGCCGCCGCCATCGGCCTCCGGGATCTCCGCGTTCGGATCTCCGGGCGCGAAAGGACGGATTGGATCCGGTTCAACGCGCACGGCACACTGGGCGGACGCGCCGCTGGGCAATGTCGCGGTGATGACCGCGCTGCCGATGCCGCGCGCGGTAACCCATCCCTGCGCATCAACAATGGCGACAGAGGGCGCGGAGGAAGCATAAACAGCGGTGTCTTGGATACCCGCAGGTGTCAGTGCCGGGGTCAGCCGCGCCGTGTCGCCCATGCCCATCAGCAGTCGGTTCGGCGACAACGTGATGCCGACCCCCGCGTACACGGCCTTGACGGTCACCCAATCGGACGTGAGGCCGTTGGCCGTCGCGCGCACGTGGAACGTACCGGTCTTGCTGAACGATGCGGTGCGACCGTCTGGCTCGATCCGGATGCCCTGGGCCTCCGTCTCCTGAGCCTCCCAACACATGCGGACGGGCACCTTTTCGCCGTTCGCGTCCAGCATGTAGCTGGCAAGGCCCTGGCAATCTCTCAGATCGAGGGGCTGACCCACATAACCGGTGGCGGCTCCTTGCGCGATGAGGGTGTTGACCTCGTTGGCGCCCCTTGGGATCTTTATGGTGACGGGCCTCGACGTCACCATGCTGTTAGTGATGAACTGCGTGGGGTCGGCAACCGTTGGATAGCTGTGCTCGTCAATCAAATACCTCAAGGCGACGGCACCCTCGCCATTGGCCACCAACATCAGTTCTCCGTATTCGACCCGGAGTTCCGCAATGGATTTGTCGGTGATGGGCCTGCCCTCCGTATCCTGCAATTGCCAATGACCCTTGTCGGACTTGAATCCATAGTACGGAGCCGTTACGCCCGCGGGGTCCGAAGCGAATCCCCTGACCACCAAGTCTCCTACCGGCAGCGAACCGCCTATGGGCAGCGTATAGATGCGCGGCGGATCTATGGCAATGGCGTCCAGGTCGTACAAGGGCTTGATGGGCCCGACCGTCGCGGTGATGGTGCTCTGCTCAAAACCCAGGGTCGCTCCGCTTGTCGTAATGGGGATGAAT
>JAVBTW010000270.1:0-8108 GCA_031555975.1 Eubacteriales bacterium | reverse complement strand
ACGCCCCCACCCCCGTATCAGCCCCGCTTTTTTTCGCGATCAGCTTGCGGTTGTGGCCTCTGGTTGACCGCGATGGAGGATGCGCTAGGAGCATGCAATTATGGGTTCAACTCGTACCCCTTCTTTTCCGACTTGCCGTGCTGTCGGTCAAAGTTTTCTTGGTTCTTTGCGATGTAGCGCGCATGCAGATCCTCCGCTGTGAGTCCCGCGTCCAGGCACATGGAAATGAAAAAGTGAAGTATGTCAATCAGTTCGCCCTTTACGAGGCTGCGGTCGATGGGCTTTTCATTCTTCCACCACTTAAAGTTGACCTCGTCCAGCAGTTCCGCCAACTCACTGAGCATGGCGAGGGTCTCCTTTTGGATCCATTCGGAGGGCGAATAATCCAGGCGACGCGTGGCGCGGATCTCCGCGTTCAAGGCGGCTTGCATCTGGAAAATCTGGTCCAGCTTGTCCATCGGTGTACCTCCACGAGTACGTTTACACTTCCAACTTTTCCGCACCCTTGCCGACGAGGGCCCAGGCGGGCGCGGAATTCAAGACCTGCCTGGTGACGTCCATGACCTGGTCATAGGTAATGGCATTGATTTTGTTGATGACGTCTGTCTCTGTCTGGGAGGTGCCAAGGAGCAGTTTTCTGCGGCCAAGCGCGTTCATGCGGCTGGAAGTGGACTCCAGGCCCAAGATAAAGCCGCCCTTGAGCTGTTCGCGGGCCTGTTCGAACTCCTGCTGAGTGAGTCCGTCTCTGAGCATCAGCGTGCGCTCTTCGCGGATGAGGCGGATGACTTCGGGACCATGCTCAATGCTGGTGCCCGCGTAGACCGCGAACACACCGGTGTCCAGGTAACTGGACGGGTAGGAGTAGACCGTATACGCCATTCCGGCCTCATCGCGGATTTTTTGGAAGAGGCGGCTGGACATGGCGCCGCCGAATACGCTGTTGAAGATGGAGAGCGGATAGATGGACTCGCTGTCGATCTTGACGCCGTCGTAGGCCAAACAGATATGCAGCTGCTCGATCTGCTTTTCCTTGCGTAGGATGGTTGGTTGACAGGGCACGGTTGCCGGGAACGACCCCGGCGCGCCTTCTGCATTCCAGTCGTCAAACATCTTTTCCGCGAGCTGGATGAGCCGGTCCCAATCGTAATGGCCTGCCACGGCGAGCACAGTGCGATCAGGGCGGTACATGCGGTGCCAGTAGCCCATCAGGTCATCACGGGAAAAGCCGCGCACTGTCTGCTCTGTGCCAAGAATGGGCCACGCGATGTGCTGGTCTCCGTAGCGGGCCTCCATGAGAAGTTCGTGAACAAGGTCTTCGGGCGCATCCTCAGACATGTTAATTTCCTCAAGGATGACGCCCTTCTCCTTTTCCAGCTCGCCAGCGTCAAAGGTGGAGTGCAGTACAAGATCGCTGAGCACGTCCATTGCGAGCTCGAAATGCTCATCGACAACCTTGGCATAAAAACAGGTGCACTCCTTGGCGGTAAAAGCGTTGAGCTGGCCGCCGACCGCGTCCATGGTTTCTGAAATTTGCCGGGACGTACGGCGATCGGTGCCTTTGAAGAGCATGTGCTCGATAAAGTGCGAGATGCCCATTTCTGTGCGCTGTTCATATTGGGCGCCGACGCCAACCCAGACGCCGACAGAGACGGACCGGAAATGATCGATCCGCTCGCCAATGATCTTCAGTCCGTTGGGGAGGGTGTGTTCGTCGTACATGGAGTCGCGTCCTTTCGGATGATTGTTGTCGCATACTAGGCAAACGCTATCTAATTCGGTCACTGGCTGGCGAGCTGTCTTTTCGTCCAGGTGCGCTTGCAGAAACCGAAGGCGCAGCAGCGCTACGTCAAGTGTTTTTGCAGGCGTACATGAGGCGGAAATGCAGCCGGCAGACCGTGATCGAATGGATCAGGGCTTACCAAGGGCGACGAAGCGGATGCCGGATCGTGATCAAATTGCGCTTCAATCACCAGTGCCGCTCGTTTCGCTGTCATAGCTTGCCCAGTAGCCGGTCCGCTTAGCAAACGAGGAACCGGACCGAATGGCCCTGTTCCTCGTTCAACGCTTTAACGGCGGTTGAATCCGCCGCCACCACCGCGGCGGTCGCCCATCGGCCTCGGCGGACGCCGCTCCGGCATCGCCGTATTGTCGTACTCGATGTCGGTCCGAATCAGGTTCACGCGACCCTGCGGATCGATTTCTGCCACCTTCACAGGCAGCTCGTCCCCGATATTGCACACATCTTCGACCTTGTCAATGCGCTCGTTCGCCAGCTTCGAGATGTGGATCATGCCATCTTTACCAGGCGCATATTCCACAAACGCACCAAACGACATGATCCGAACAACCTTGCCCATGAACTCATCGCCGACCTTCAGGTCCTTCGCGATGCCCTCAATGATCTGCCTTGCGCGCTTTGCAGCGTCAGCGTCGTTCGTCGCGATGAACACGCTGCCATCGTCCTCGATGTCAATTTTGACGCCGGTCTCTTCGATGATCTTGTTGATCGTCTTGCCGCGCGGTCCAACGACCTCACCGATCTTCTCCGGGTTGATCTTGAAGGTGATGATCTTCGGCGCGTACTTGGACAACTCCGGATTCGGTGCGGGCAGTGCCTCGAGCATGATGCCCAGGATGTGCATGCGACCATCGAACGCCTGTGCCAGCGCCTGACGGAGCACTTGCTCGTCAATGCCCTTGATTTTGATGTCCATCTGGATCGCGGTGATGCCCAGCGCGGTGCCTGCCACCTTGAAATCCATGTCGCCCAGGAAATCTTCCAGGCCCTGGATGTCCGTCAGGACGGCCACTTTGCCCGTCGCCTCGTCCTTGATCAGGCCCATTGCCGTGCCCGCCACGGGGCGCTTGATCGGCACACCCGCATCCATCAGGGACAGCGTGCTGCCGCACACGGACGCCATGGAGGACGAGCCGTTCGAGGACATGCACTCACTCACCACGCGCAGCGCGTAGGGGAAATCATCGAGCGGCGGAATCATCGGCAACAGCGCCCGCTCCGCCAATGCGCCGTGACCGATCTCGCGGCGGCCGGGACTGCGCATGGGCTTCGCCTCGCCGGTGGAATAGCCCGGGAAGTTATATTGGTGCATGTAGCGCTTGCTGGTATCCGGGCTGATCGTGTCCAGGGTTTGCGCCTCGGACGCCATGCCCAGCGTGGTCACCGTCATGACCTGGGTCTGGCCACGGGTGAACACCGCGCTGCCATGGGGACGCGGCAACACGCCGGTCTCACACCAGATTGGACGCACTTCGGTCAATGTGCGGCCATCGGGGCGGATGCCTGTCTCCAGGATATTCTTGCGCATGACTTCTTTGTTCAGGGCGTACAGCGCATCGCCGATCTCACCCTCGCGTCCCTCAAACTGGGTCTTGAAGTGCTCCAGGGCTTCCTTCTTGACCGCGGCTTCGCGCTCCTGCCGCTCCTCGCGGACGTGGGAAGCGAACGTGTTCACGACCTTGTCCATCGCGAATTCGCGCACGGCAGCCTTCACGTCGTCGCCAGGCAGCACGAGCGGGAACACGCGCTTTTCTTTGCCGATCTCTGTGGCAATGTTCTTGATGAGCGCCGCGATCGCCTTCACCTGCTCGTGGGCAAACAGGATCGCTTTCAGCATCTGCTCTTCCGAGATCTCGTCCGCGCCCGCCTCCACCATCAGCACAGCCTCGCTCGTGCCCGCGACGGTGAGGTGCAGCTTGGATTGGGCCGACTGCTCCTCGGAGGGGTTCACGACGAACTCGCCGTCGATCAGCCCAATCTCCACGGCGCCGATGGGGCCTGCCCACGGAATCTCGGAGATGCACAGGGCTGCGCTGGCGCCGATCATCGCCGGGATCTCCGGCGGGCACTCGTCGTCAACGGACATCACCGTCGCGACGATCGAAACATCGTGGCGCATGCCCTTGGGAAAAAGCGGACGCAACGGACGGTCGATCAGGCGGTCAGTCAGGATCGCTTTCTCGCTGGGGCGGCCTTCGCGGCGAATCCAGCCGCCGGGAATTTTGCCGACCGCGTACATTTTCTCCTCATAGTCAACCGACAGCGGAAAAAAGTCGATGCCCGGCCGCGGATTTTCCGCCACCGTCGCGTTGACCAGCACCCGCGTGTCACCGTAGCAGACAAAGCAGCTGCCACTGGCCTGTTCTGCGTACTTGCCGAACTCCAGCCGCAGCTTCTTTCCGCCCAGGTCCATCTCGTAACTCTTGAACATTCGGTTCCCCTCCTCGTGGGCATTCTTTTATATCTTCTCTCATCGATACCTATTTTAATCGTTCGCGTCGGACCGGCTTGTCCTCGCTTTGCGAACGCATCCGGCGCATGTGCCGGATGTGCACGAAATATGGCATGGGAAAAATTGGCGCAGCCAGCTGGCGAAACAAAACCGTCGCTTGGGGGATGATCCCCAAGCGACGGCGAGCTCATCATCTCTGGGGTCGAGCCATTGCCTATCTCAATCTTACTTTCTCAGACCCAGCTTGGCGATCAAAGCACGGTAACTTTCGATATCGGTGCTCTTGAGATAGTCAAGCAGTCCGCGGCGCTGACCGACCATCAGCAACAGGCCGCGCCGAGAGTGGTGGTCCTTCTTGTTGATCTTCAAATGCTCATTCAGGTGGTTGATGCGCGCCGTCAGCAGCGCGACCTGCACCTCCGGGGAACCGGTGTCGCCCTCGTGGCGGCCGTACTCGTTGATGATGTCCGTCTTATTGATAACCATGTCAAAACGCCTCCTGTTGTTTCTCATCCCCGCAGACCAGGCACACCGGTCAGGAATCACGGCGAACCGAGCAAGCGGATCATCTATGTCGGCTTATTATGAAGCCGCAACAAGTATTATAACACGCGCCGGGACATTTGTAAATGCTGACAACGGTTAATTTCGCAGCCATGCGCAACGCCTATTCCTTCTTCACGGCCGGGAACTCCATGAACAGCCTCGGGTTGAGCGGATTGTTGCCGCTGTCCCGGACCTCCAAGTGCAGATGCACCGCGGTGGACGAGCCGGTGGATCCGGTGATGCCCACAAAATCACCCTGGTTCACGCGGTCACCCTTCTTGACAAGCACCCGCGACAGGTGCGCGTACATCGTCCGCATGCCGTTCGCATGCTGCACGATCACGTAATTGCCATAGCTCTTCTCTCCGCACGGATCGACCTGGTTGCCTTCCCCGTTGGTTTTCTTGCCGTAATCATGCTCGCAACCTGTCCAGGTCTCAATAACCTTGCCATCCGCCACCGACAGCGCGGGTACGCGTTCACCGCCGCTGCCCACATCCACGCCGTTGTGCACGCCGAAGCTGAAGTTCTGGCTCATGTAGCATTTGCCATTCTGTTGATACGGCAAGTGCCATGTGGCGGACTGCTTCTGCTCTTCGCCTTCCTTCGTCAGCTTCCAGCGGATGCTGGTGGAGAGCGTTTCAAACTCGCGCATCTCCAACTGGCCGGTGCGGCTCACGGCCAGGAACTGGGTCGGATCGTCCGCCAGATAGATCAGGTCCTGTCCGCCTTTGAGGCGCAGAATCGAGAACGACTGGCCGTACTTGTTCGACCGGCCATACAGGCCGACGCGCTTGCCTTTGTCGCGCACACTCAGATACAGCATCTGTGGCGAGACCAGCCGAACGCGGAACGCGCTTTCGGCCACACCCTGGAACCTAAATAGCCGCTGCGCCTCGGGGATGTAGTTCGCGGTAAACAGGGACGCGCCCTGCTTGGCCACGCCGCCGATGGGAGACAAAAACTCGTCAGTGCCGATCAACTGGATTGCATACGAGCCACTGGCCAGACCCGCCAGCCGTTCACCCACGCTCAGCCGCAGACACGCCACCCGGTTGCCGCCGACCATGAGGTTGATATCGGCCTGACCGATGCCCACGCCCTTGACGAGCCCATTGAGATCGACGGTCGCCACGCTCGTGTCAGCGCTTTGGTAGGTGATCTTGACGCCGTCCGCCACCTCAGGCTCAATCTGATAGGTCGAGCCTCGTGCGATGGCCGCGTCGTGACGCCCGAGCGTACACTGGACCACCGTCTTTGTGCGGTAGCGATACTCCGTGGTCGCCACATCGCCCAGATCCTGTACATCCATCTCTTCATAGAACCATTGGCCCTGATAGCACTTTTGGAGATTCACCAACCCCACCTGGGGCAATTTCTCGTCAAATGTCTTGGTGACCCAGCGGCCTGATCCCGCCTGCATCGCTGTGCCAGGCTCCGCAGTGGACGTGGCATACCACATGCCCTTTTTCGTGTTGAAATACTCAAAGCGGCGGTAGGTGAACACATTTTTGGTGACATGCTTTGAGCCCGTGCGGGTCTCGACCACAACGCCGTCCGTTTGGACGGGCGCATGCGTGGACCACGCGCTCCACGGACCGAGCAGCACGTCGCCGAGCTTGGCCTCCGCCAGCGCGTAGGCGGGAATGGCCATCAGCGCAACCAATACCAGACAGAGGATTTTGCGCATTACCTGTTCACCCCGTTTGTCATGTGTAATCGCCGCAACATGCAGGACTCCCGCTGCGAACCTTCTTTAAGGGACGTTGCGGCCGAGTATTCTCTCGGCTTCCTTGTGTTTTCCCTGTTCGATCAGTTTCCGTACGCGCGTGGATGACGCGACATCGCCATCCACCTCGCAAAGCGGCAAGACGACGGCCTGATAATCGAGCGCCGATGCCATCGCTTTGAGCAATGCGGCGTTCCCGCGCGCAGCCTTGCCGAACGCGTTGTTTTCGCCGCACACGATCGCCACCGGGTTCAGCTTGCGCTGCAGCATCCGCAGAAAATCTTCCGGTTCCATGTCCATCAGCGTTTTCGTGAATGGACAGACGATCAGGCAGTCGATGCCCATCTCTTCCATTAATGCGCGCTTGCGTTCCAGCGATGTGATGGCTTCGGGCGCGCGGCCCGGGTCAATCACCGCCAGCGGATTCCTGTCAAACGTCAGCGCAACGCCAGGGATGCCCTTTTCCTTGGCGATTCGCGCGGTCTCGCTCAGCACACGCTGGTGCCCGCGGTGTACGCCATCAAACTTGCCCATGGCCAGCACACAGCGGCCGAAGGGGTACGCGTCCAGCGACGCCAGCAACATCACGATTCGGCCTCCCCTGGCAACAGCATCGCGCGAAACCGCACACTGCCTTCTTCCAGCGCCTCACCCATGCCGCAGAACGCGCCATCCAGGTAGATGCGTTGGGGCAAATGGGGCCGGTCGATGGGCGACATCAGCCCCTGAGGTCGGATCGGGTTGCCATTGCGCACCGCAGCCTCGCGGTCGGCGCTCAGATCAATCCGAGGCAAGTGGCCGAGTGGCACGTCCATGGGCTCGAGCAGCACGCCGAGATCCGCTGCCGCTTTGACTTCCTCGAGGCTCAGCGCAGATTCGATGCCAAAGCTGCCCGCATGGGTTCGCAGCAGGAACGACATGTGCCCGCCGCATCCCAGCGACTGAGCGATGTCGTGCAGCAGCGTACGGATATATAGTCCCTTTCCGCACTCCACAGCCAACATATAGCTATCCATTCCATTATGACGGATAAATGTGACATTATGAACCACAACAGGGCGCGATTCAATGTTAAGTTTTCCACCGGACCGCGCGACGTCATACGCGCGCTTGCCATCGCGCTTGATGGCGGAATACTGCGGCGGCGTCTGCATGATTTGGCCCGTATAGCGTGGCAAAACAGAAATGAGCTGATCGGGTCCGACATTCACTGGCTTTTCGGCCACAATTTGGCCGGTTGCATCCTGCGTGTCTGTCTCAATGCCCAGCCGAAGCTCTGCCACATACCGCTTCTTTTTGTCGATGATGTAGTCGAACAGCCGCGCAGCGCGCCCAATACAGATCGGCAGAACGCCTGCCGCATCCGGGTCCAACGTCCCGCCGTGGCCCACGCGGGTGCCCTTGGGACACATGCGACGAACCAGGATCACGGCATCCGACGAGGTCATGCCGGGTGGCTTTAAGAGGTTCAGGAACCCGTCCATCATGCCCTCTCCACCAGCCCACGCCGCAAAGCATACACTACCTTCAGCGCGGCCGCTACGAGCGTCATCTGAAGCGTGACGCCTGCAGCCCATTAGTGG
>JAVBTW010000024.1:0-4234 GCA_031555975.1 Eubacteriales bacterium | reverse complement strand
GCATGGCGTCCTCCATCAGCTTGGGCGCGCGCCCGATGTTGCAGCAGCAGATCAGGTTGGGCTGGCCGGACAGCCGCGCCATCGCGCCGATCATGTCGCGCGCATCGTCTCCCCGACCCAGCCGCGCGTAGATGCCGCCCGCCCAGGCGCGGCTCCAGCCGGTGTTGCAGCCCCCGTTTTGGCGGCGCTTGTCGATGGATTTGCCCACCGCCTCGAACAGCTCCGCGTCATGTTCGGTGATCTGGTCGTAGGGATACGCTCCGATCAGGTGGCTCTGGTGGCGGTGCTGCGGCTCGGCCTCGGGATACTCGCCATCCCACTCCAGGATCACGCCGTCCGCGCCGACGCGGGTGGGCGCGAGCCTTTTGAGCGCATCCCGCAGCGCGTCCGCAAAGCCGTCCGGGGCCTCCGGATCGCCCAGCAGCTCCAGCGCGGACAAGCAATTGCGAAAGCCCAGCGCGATCAGCTGCGAGTCCATGGCCGTCATGCGGCAGAACGACGCCCGTCCGCCGCCACGGGTAGAATAAAAGTTCTCCGGCGAGCTCGTGACGCCCATCACCAGATGGCCGCCCTCGTCCGTCTCCAGAAAATCCAGCGCGAACAGCGCCGCGTCGCGCAGCACCGGCCAGGCGTCGCGCAGGAATTTCGCGTCCAGCGTATATCTGTAATGCTCGAACAGGTCGGCGGCGATCCACAGCCCTCCGGCGAACCAGTAGGAGCAATGGCTGCCCGCGTCCTGCACGGCGGTGTCGGCCCACAGGTCGGTGTTGTTGTGCAGCACGAACCCGCGGCAGCCGTACATGCGGCGCGCGGTGTCCGCCCCGCTCTCGCGGATTCGCTGTGCCAGACGGAAGTATCCGTCAAAGCAGCCCGACATGTTGGCGGAATCCACAGGCCAATACGCCATCTGCAGGTTGATATTTGTGGTGTATTTTCCGTCCCAAATGCTGAGCAGATCACGGCACCAGATGCCCTGCAGCGCTGCGGGCAGCAGGCAATCGTGCCCGCTGGACAGCAGCAGATAGCGCCCGTAATGGAACAGCAACAGCGTGAGCCTGTCGTCCAGCGCTGCGTCGGGCGCATCCCCGCCCTTGAACGCGTCGAACACCCGGTTCATGGGCGGCAGCTCCCCCGAAAATCCCTGAATCTCCACGCTGGCCGCGCGGTACAGCGGCTGCCATGCGCAAAGATGCGCGGCGCGCACCGCCTCAAAGCCGTCCAGAAGCGCGCGCCCCGCGCGCTCAAGACACCCCGGCTCGGGATCGCCCCCGGAAAAGCTGGTGCCCATGGCGATGAACAGCTGCGCCTCCCGCGCGCGCCTCACCACCAGCTTGTCCCCGATGCGCTGGCATTCGCCGTCGCTCTTGCCCAACATGCACGTAAAGAAGTCCGGCCCCTTGCGCCCGCCCAGGCTGCCCCGGATCGCGACGCCCCCGTCCAGCGGCACGGCCTCATCCTCGTGCGTGCCGTAGCTGAACTGCGCTACGCGCTCGCCGCGCTCCACGCCCGCGAAGAAGTCCAGCACGGGCTCGGAGGCGCGCACACGGATCGCGATCACCTGATGCGACATGGCGGCCAGCACCTCGACGGTGTAGCGCACGCCGCCCAGCGCGTACCGCTTGGTGGCGATGGCCGTGTCCAGGTCCAGCGTGTGGCGGTAGTCCCGCGCGTTTGCGTCACAGTGCCCGAAAAAGTCCAACACGGCGATGCCCATGGTGGTGAAGTGGCGCTGGGTTTCGGGCGTGCCCGTGAGCGCCAGAACTGCCAGCCGCTCGGCCTCGGGGACGCGCCCCTCGCGCATCAGCCGCCGAATCTCGGGCATGAACCGCAGCGCGTCCGGATTTACCCGGTCGCGCGGCCCGCCATACCAGCCGGTCTCCTCGTTCAGATGGATAAATGCCTCGCGCACGCCGCCCAGCGCCATCGCGCCGATGCGCCCGGTGCCCAGCGGCAGCCCCTCGTCGTAGCGCGCGGAGGGCCTGTCAAACACGATTTGATGATCCATGCTCACCGGCCTCCCATCAGCGCTTCGATCTGCGGTATCTCCGCAGGGATGGAGGCGGACAGGTTGCGGCAGCCGTCCTCCGTGACCAGCACGTTGTCCTCGATCCGAAGCCCGATCCCCCACTCGCGCACATAGATGCCCGCGTCCACGGTAAACACCATATTCTCGGCCATGGGCATGTCGTAGCCGCCCACATCGTGCGTGTCCAGCCCCACGTGGTGCGCCACGCCGTGCCACACATAGCGCCCGATGTCCTCAAACCGCCCGATCAGCCCCATTGCCTTCAGCCCCTCGAAACACACTTCGCGGCACACCCTGTTGCACACCGAAAACGGCTCTCCCGGCCTGACCGCGCGCATGATGGCCCGGTTGGCGTCGTATGCCACGCGGTATATCTGCGCCTGGCGCTCGCTGAAGCGCCCGCTGGCCGGGAACACGCGCGAAATGTCCGTGTGGTAATGGTCGAAGGGGGCGCCTACGTCCGCCAGCACCAGATCGCCTTCCCCGATGGCGCTCATGGGCGAAGGATAGTGCAGATAAAAGTTGCGTTCCCCCGAGGCCACGATGCTGGGGAACGCCGGCGCTCGCAGGCCAGCCAGCGCCCGGTCATGCAGAAATTAGGCCTACAGCGGATACAACCTCATGCCGGGCCGCACCGCCGACATCATGCGCCGGATGCCCGCCTCCGTGATGCGCATGGCGGCCTCGATGGCGGCGATCTCCTCGGGCGACTTGACCGTGCGCATGGCCGCGATGAGCCCGTAACAGTTTTCGACGCGCACCGCCGGATAGCGCTCCGCAATCTCCCGCGCGAACCGGTGCTCCAAATCCTCGCCTTGATCGTACGTCAGCCGGTCCAGGCACAGCTGCAGCGTGCGCGAGCCCCCGGACAGCTTTTTGTGCAGCACGCCGGGCAGCTGATCCCTATCCCGCACATCCCGAACCCCGGACGCGGCGCGCAACTCCTCCGGGCTCAGTCGCCGCCCGGTCCAGACCTCCCTGGCCTCGTCCTTGGGCAGCGCGAACAGAATCTGCTCCTCACCGTCGATGAGCAGCGCCGTGCACTCCTGCTCGACGCCGGTCAGATACAGAAAGTTGCGGTTGGCATACAGCGGATAGAACTCATCGGCGGTCTTTCGGATGGGCTCGCCCGCAAACACCAGCAGCAGGCTGCCCTCGGGGAGCGCCCGCATCAGGCGCGCGCGGTTGGCACAGTGGAATGCTTCATACATGACGAACACCTCACGGCGAATTTTCCGCTTGACAAACCCTTGTTAATCAATTATGATCAATGAATAATCATTTTATCTTTTTCTATTGCGTATCATAACATATAACACATCAGCGCGTCAATACACGAAACCATGACTTTTTTACAGAGGGAGTGCCTTCAAAAGATGAGGAGCAAAGATTTGAGCATGCTGATTCTCCGCGAGGTGGGCCTGTCCATGGGGCCTGTGGGCGCCAAGATACTGGCCGGGACGCTGGACATCCCCCAGGCCACCGTCGGCCGCGCGCTGGCGCGCCTGGAGAAGCTGGGATTGATTCAGTCCGTGAGCAACAAGGGGCGGCAGATCACAGTGCGCGGCCAGGCGCTGCTTCGGGAGCAGAGCGCCGCCGACAACAAGGCCAAGATCGCGCACGACCTTGTGAGCCTGTCGTTCGACGGCAACAAGCAGCGCCTGCTGGAGGTGATGCGCATCCGCGAAATGCTGGAGCCAGATGGCGCCGCCCGCGCCGCGCAGCTGGTCACGGATGAGAATCTGGTGGAGCTGGAAAACTACGCGTTCGGCCACCGATACCGCCTGTCCCAGGGACAGACGGCCTACGAGGAGGACTTGGGGTTCCACCTGGCCATTGCTCGGCTCAGCGGCAACCAGACGCTTCACAAGGTGCTGGAGCTGCTGCTGACCGACAACAACGCCTACGTCGAGTTTTCACGGGCGGGCGAGGCCGAGCGGGACGCCCAGGTCAGCGCCCATTTTCAGATTCTCGAAGCGATCCGCAGCCGCGACCCGGATGCCGCGTGCGCCGCGATGACCGGGCACCTGAGCCACGTCATCAGGGACGTCATGCGCGTGTTTGAAATGGAGGATGTCGTATGAGCGCCTACGTTCCCAGCATCTTCAACGACGTTCTCGGGCCCATCATGCGCGGCCCGTCCAGCTCGCACACGGCGGCGGCCTGGCGGATCGGCTCGCTGGCGCGCGACATGGCGGGCAGCCGAGG
>JAVBTW010000125.1:0-11391 GCA_031555975.1 Eubacteriales bacterium | reverse complement strand
AAGCTCTGGTCAGAGAAGCTGATTGATCAGGATACCTTCTCCCAGGACTATGCGGCGATCAATGCCAAGTGCAAGTCCAACCTGGTCGGCCTCGCCGGACAGGCAATCCCCCAGAACCTGTACGACTGCGCCGACAGCAATGTCGCAGTCAAGTACCCGAACATTCCCGCGCTGAAGAGCGAATACAGCGACACCCCGCTGATCCCCATGTCCTCCACGGGCCTGTCCCGCGGCACATTCGCCATCACGGACGCTTGCAAAGACCCCGAGATGATGATGAAGTGGGTGGACTACCTGTACGGCGAGGAAGGATCGCTGATGATCCACTACGGCCCCGAAGGCAAGCTCTGGGAGTTCGCTGACGCGGAGAAATACCTGATGAAGTACATCATTCCCGCAGATGGTCGCTCCACAGAAGAGCTGCGCGGAGGCGAGCTCACTCCCGACTGCGGCACCGCGCTGCCGAAATGGGTCCGCGATGACACCGAATACCGCTGGGACGATGCATTCCAGCAGTACCGCTTGAAGGTCTGCATTGACCAGAAGCTGGCGCCCTACTCCAAGCTCATCAAGCCCGACATGTACACCACTGCAGAGGAGCAGGCGAGGCTGGATGTGCTGCGCACGGACATCAAAAAGTACGCGGACTCCATGGAAGCCAAGCTGATCACCGGCGAGGCCAACATCTCTGAGATCGCGACCATGCAGGAAACCCTCAAGAGCATGGGCATCGAGGAATACATCGCCATTTATCAGGCCGCCTATGACCGCTGGGCGAACAGCTAACGACCGAACCCAAGCGGCCTCCGCGCGCCATGCGTGGGGGCCGTACGCATGCCCACAACACAATGAGCGAGGATATTGATATGAACACGAGCCGCCAGTCCTTCGCCGACCGGGTCAATCCGTATGTCGGCACCATCGGCCACCTGCTGACCGCCACCAAACCGCTGGTCCACATGCCCCACGGCATGGCACAAATCATGCCGATTTTGGATTCGGGCATCATGGATCGCTTTACCGCGGACATCATTTACGGCTTTCCCATGAACCACACCCAGATCATGCCCGACGTGGGCAAAGCGCCCGTCTTTCAGTCCCAATATGACCACGATTTTGAGGATGTGCGCTGTTATCAGGGGCGTGTGCTGCTGGAAGACAGCGGCATCTGGGCGGACTATACCGTGACGCAGCATTGTGCGCTGTACAGGTTCCGGTTTCCAGAGGGCGTGGCGCGACATCTGCGCATCATGCCCGAGGGCAACGGCGAAACAGAGCGGCTGTCAGACACCCGATATGCCGGCTGGGCCGAGGAGCGCGGCGTCCGCTGCCACTATGCGCTGGAACTGTCGGAGTCGCCGGCATCTGCCGAGCAGGAAGGCGGGGCGCACCTGCTGCGCTTTGCGCCCGGCGGCGAGATCGTCGCCAAAGTGGGGCTGAGCTACATCGACGTGGATCAGGCCTGGGACAACCTGGCGCGGGAACTGACGGGCGTATGCTTTGAGGACGCGGCCCAAGCGGTCAAGGCCGCCTGGGACAGCCTGTTGTCCAAAATCGAGGTCGAGGGCGGCACAGAGGCGCAGCAAACCACGTTCTACACCGCGATGTACCGGGTGCACCAGCGCATGATCAACATCACCGAATATGGCCGCTACTACAGCGGGTTTGATGGCAAGGTTCATGAGGATGAGCGCGATTTCTACGTCAATGACGGCATTTGGGACACTTACCGCGGCGCGCATCCGCTGCAGTTGTTGGTGGAGCCAACTCGCCAGATGGACATCATCGAATCCTATCTGCGCCAATACGCGCAGTGTGGGTGGTTGCCGTCCTTTCCGCATGTGCAGGGAAGTCTGCCGATCATGCTGGGCAAGCACGCAACTGCGATGATCGCCGACACCTGGCAGAAGGGCCATCGTGATTTTGATATCGAGACCGCCTACCAGGCCATGGTGAAAAACATGGACGAGGCCACAAAGCTGCCATGGACACCCGGCGGACTGACCGAGTATGATGAGTGCTATCTCGAAAAAGGGTTCTTTCCGGCGCTGGCCGAGGGTGAAACGGAGTCCATCGAAAAGGCGCATCCCTTTGAGCGCCGCCAGTCCGTCGCGGTCACGCTTGAGGTCAGCTATGACGATTGGTGCCTATCCCAGGTCGCCAAGGCGCTGGGCAAGGAGGAGGACGCCGAGCGCTACCGGCTGCGCGGCCAGAATTACCGCAACTTGTTCAATGCCGAAACTGGATTCATGTCGCCCAAGACCGCCGACGGCAAGTGGGTCCCCAACTTTGATCCGAAGCTGTCCGGCGGCCAGGGCGGCAGGGCGTACTTTGCGGAGTGCAACGCGTGGACATACACGCTGCACGTCCAGCACGACGTGCTGGGCCTGGCGGCGCTGTTCGGCGGCAAGGAAAAGCTCATCGAGCGCCTGGATCAGCTCTACCGCGAGCAATACGGTACGCCCAAGTATACTTTCCTGGGCCAGTTTCCCGACTCCACTGGCCTCATCGGCCAGTTCTGCATGGGCAATGAGCCGAGTTTTCACATTCCCTACATGTACAACCAGGCGGGACAGCCCTACAAGACGCAGCGGAAAGTGCGTGAGATCATGGCCCTGTGGTTCAACGATACGCCGCTGGGCATCTGCGGCGACGAGGATGGCGGCGCGATGAGCGCTTGGTTTGCGTTCTCCGCCATGGGCTTTTATCCGTTCTGTCCTGGCCGCCCCGAATACGAGATTGGCAGTCCGCTGTTCGACCTCGTGAAGATCCACCTGGAAAACGGAAACACATTCACCATCGAGGCAAAGCACAATGGCCCAAAGGCCAAGTACATTCAGTCCGCGGTCCTCAATGGCAGATCGCACGACACGTTCCGCCTGTCCCACGCGGCCATTGTGAGCGGCGGCGCCCTCACATTGGAAATGGGCGAAAGGCCGAATGCCCGGTGGGGGACGGCCGAATGATCCGGATGTGGGCAGGATCACACCGCCCGCAGGCGTTTGGCGGGCTTCTGGCCGAAGCGGATTGGACCCTGCGGCTGATGCCGGAAAGTGAGGCGGACACATGAGCTTAACCAAGCAAGATGAAGGGACGCTGCGCGCGTTGGCGGCGCGCTGCGTAGACATTGCCAACAGGCCCGAGCAGCGCGAGACGCGTGAACTGTGGCTGGCGTTGAACCGCTGCAAACCCGAGCGGCCCATGGTATTGATTGACCAGATTCCCTGGTCGGAGTTGGACGTGGATGGCAGTCTGGTCTGCACCATCGAGGATCCCTATTGGCGGAACGTGGAATGCGAGCTGCGCCGCACACTGTATCGATGGGCGCATATGCCTGTGGACATGGTGGTCAATCCGTACATCGCGTTGCCGCGTCCGCTGATTCGGACGGGCTACGGCATTGAGCCGGTGCGCGAGGAGCGGACGATCAACGCGACCAATGAGACCCACGCCATGCGATTTGAACGGGTCATCCGGTCCCTGGACGATGTGGAAAAGATCCAGGCTCCAACCAGCGTACTGGATGCGTCAGCCCAGGCGCGAATCGTGGATCAGGCACAACGAACGTTTGCCGGTGTCGCGCCCATCGCCTGGACTGGTGAGACGATGCACCTGGGCATTTGGGATTATGTCACGCAGCTGTTTGGCGTCGAGGAGATTTACCTCGGGCTGATGGACGAGCCGGAGCTGTATCACGCGCTGATGGATCGCCTGACCAGCGCCACAATCACGCACATTGAGCAATTGGACCAGGCGGGCCTGTTCGACGCGCGCACGAACCTGTGCCATTGCTCGCACACGTTCTCGGACGATCTGCCACGGCCGGAATGCGATCCCGACGCGCCCCATGCCAAGGATGTGTGGGCGTTCGGTTTGGCGCAGTTGTTTACTTCGGTGTCGCCTGCGGTGACCGCGGAGTTCGAAGTGCCGTACATGCAGCGCATCTTTCCCTATTTTGGCGCGATTTATTATGGCTGCTGTGACCGGCTGGACGATCGGCTCGACATCATCACCCGGATGCCGAATATTCGCAAGATCTCCTGCAGCCCCTGGAGCGACCGGGCGCGATTTGCAGAGCATCTGCCGGACGGATATGTGATGAGCAACAAGCCAAACCCGTCCTATCTGGCGGCGGACGGCCAGCGAGAGGCATGTCGCCATGATCTGCGCCGGACGGTGCAGGTGGCCAGAGCCAACGGCCGTCCACTGGAGATGATTTTGAAGGACATCAGCACCGTGGGCGGACAACCCCGACGTCTGTGGCAGTGGGCAAAGGACGCCCTCGAGATCGCTCAAGGTTAAGCATGCAGCCATCCAAGACAATTGCGTGACATGCCCCTCTTCTTTGTCATCCTAAGCGAAAAAGGAAGGATGACACGGTTCGTCATTCATGCCGATGGGCAGACTCGTCCGAGGATCGTCACTTTGCGCCGGGCCGATCCGAACCGACAAGCAAAACGGACGCCGGTGCGCGCTTTTGCCAGTGAAACGAGCTTGAAGATATTGGATCTTCAAGCTCGTTTTATTACACTCTGTGGATGCTCTGCGTGCTTGCAGTGGCGAGCCGCTCGTCACTCAAAGACGCGCTTGATGGCGTCCAGATAGCCGTATCCGTTGATGTCATCGGGTTGCAGATAGCTGGTTTCGGTCCATTCATTCCAGCTGTTGATGGTAACCAGCGGCGGCTGATTTGGGTGTGCGTCCACATAGGCCTTGGCGGCCTGTAGCGCCTGCTCAATGTTGAGTGGCGTCGTGTCCCTCATCACGCCGGGACGGAAGTCGTTGAAGCGTGGGTTGTTGTCCCAGCCCACAGATACGTGGGGGAAATAGGGGATTTTGTACTCGCTGTCCAGCCGCGCCCACTCGGCATTGACATCCTCGAGGATGTCGGGATAACTGCGATCAATGTTGGTGAAGTGCACGAACTGGTAGTGGCTCATGCTGTCAAAGCCCAGATCGCCGAACTCCCGCGCTGAGACGCCCTTGCCGCCGTCCACGCCGGATACGTTGGTGGCCGCGTCGCTCCACATTGTAAACTGCAGGTGCAACCCCGGCAGGCCCTGACGCACGGCCTCCTCTCGGAACCAGCGCAGCGCGTCCTTTGCGCCTTCCGGCCCACCCAACCCTTCTGCGAATTTGGGGATGTCGTAGATCATGAACACGGGCTTGCCGTCGATGGTGTAGTAGTTCGGAAGGCGGAAGTACTTCTCGATCAGCCGCTTTGCCAGCCGCTCAAATTCGGCGCGGTCCTGCTTGCCCTCCCAAACGGCGGTCTCCAGGTCGTTGGAGTTGCGCTTGTCCCACAGCGCGACCGCATCGTGGTTGGCCCACATCAGATAAAACCGTATGTCGTCGTGGTTTGCTGCGCCCAAAAATCCGTCGTTCAGGCAGTTTTCCAAGAAGGGGCGGCGGTCGTACCAATACCAGTCATAGATAAACACGTTCACATTGTGGTCCAGTGCCGCCTGAATTTGCATCTGCATCACATAGGGGTCAGCTTCGTTCACATAGCCCCACAGCGGACGGCGGGGCCAGGTGTGGCCGGAAAATTTGGCGGATGCGGCCTTTACGCTCTGCCACTCGCCCATGCCATCGGGCCAGAAAATGCGGGTGCGCGGCTCGTCTCCCGTGTAGGCGGGCCAGATGTAGGCTGCGATATCGTACTTGCCCATGGCGAAAGCCTCCTGTTTTGATGATGGGGTGCTATCCCTTTACGCTGCCCATGACCAGACCCTTCATAAAGTACTTCTGCACGAAGGGGTACGCCACCAGGATCGGCAGCGCCGCGATGAAGATCTGTGCGGCGCGCAGAGTGCGGTCGGAGACCTTGGCCAGCTCTTGCAGGTCGGCCTGCGACAGGCTGGACATGGTCTGCATGTTCTTGACCACAATCAAGCTGCGCAGGTAGGTCTGGAGCGGATAGTTTTCTGGGTTGGTCATCAGGATCAGCCCGTCGAACCAGTTATTCCAATGTCCGACGGCCACGAACAGCGCCAGCGTCGCCAGCGATGGGATCGACAGCGGCAGGTACAGCTTGATCAGAATGTACATTTCGCCCGCGCCGTCCACCACAGCGGCCTCGTACAGTTCCCGTGGCAGTTGGCGGAAGAAGTTCAGCAGGATGATCACGTTATAGACGGGCACCGCGCCGGGCAGGATCACGGCCCAGAGCGTGTTCATCAGCCCTGTCTGGTTCACTACGATATACCAGGGCACAAGGCCGCCTGAAAAGATCATCGTGAAGAAGAAGAACCAGGCGTACACATTGCGGCCGAACAACTCTTTCTTGGTTTTCGAAAGCGGATAGGCGGCCAGAATCGTGAACAGCATGTTGATGCCGAGGCCCAACACCACGCGTTTCACGCTCACAAAAAAGGAAGTGATAAACTGCGGCTTGGTCAGCGCGTAGCGGTAGCTTGCCAGGTTAAACCCGATGGGCCACAGCTTAACCTCGCCGGCCGCCGCCGCGGAACTGGCGCTGAACGACAGCGCGAGCACGTTAAGGATCGGAAGCAGGCACACGAACGCCACCGTGCACATGAACGCGATGATCAGTCCGTCCGCCAGCCGAGATGAGGTTTGAATCTTGTTATCCTTGACCATGCACGTTCACCCCCTAAAACACCGTGTAGTCCGCGAATTTGTAGGCGAGCCAATAGCCTGTCACGATAAACGCAAATGAGATCACCGACTTAAACAGGTTGGCGGCCGTGGCGACGCCGTACTGGTTGTTGACCAAACCGAGCCGGTAAACAAAGGTATCGATAATGTCGCCGGTGGAATAGACGATGGGACTGTACAGCGTCAGTACCTGCTCAAAACCGGCGTTCAGCACGTTGCCCAGGCTCAGCGTGGCCATCAGCACGATGATCGCGCTCATGCCGGGCAGCGTGATGTGGCGCACCTGTTTGAACCGGTTTGCGCCGTCCATGATGGCAGCCTCGTACAACGCGGGATCGATGGCCGTGATGGCGGCCAAATAGATGATTGTGCCATAGCCCGCGTTCTTCCACACGTCGGTCACCACCAGCACAAACGGGAACGCGCGCGGATTGGCCAAAAAGAACACCGGCTCCATCCCGAAAAAGCGCATGACGTCCGCGACCAAACCCGTAGACGGCGAAAGCAGGTCGATCAGTATGCCGCCCAAGATAATCCAGCTGAGGAAATAGGGCACATAGATCAGCGTCTGTATGGACCGCTTCAGCCAATTCTGCCGGATCAGGTCCAGCAGCACCGCGAAAAGGATCGGCACCACCAGCCCCGCAACCATCTTCATCAGCGCGATGAACACGGTGTTAAACAGCACGGACCCTGTGTTGGGCATGTTCATCAGATAGCGGAAGTTTTCCAGGCCGATCCATTTGGAATGGAAAAAGCCGGCGCGGGGATTGTATTTTTCAAATGCGATCAGGATGCCCGTCATCGGGTAGTAGGCATAGATCAACAGGATGACAACGCATGGCAACAGCATCAGGTGCAACGGCAGTTGGCGCCGGATGCGCAGCGCGCGGGACGAGGGCTGATTTGGAAGGGGTTGCGTGGGGTTTTGGACCATGGGATCACTCCTTGCATCGGGACATGGGGGGAGGAGCGGCGCCCGTGGGCGGGGAGGTCCTTCGCTGGGCTCAGGATGACAGACGGGGACAGGCATAGCGCCAACCTCGGTGTCATCTTGAACGCAGCGAAGGACCTCCCTCCGCGTGAGCGGACGTCGCTCATCCGCCCGGTTGCTCTTTACCCGTTCACTTCCGCCAGGATCTGCTCTCCGCCGAGGCTCTTCCACTGCTCGACATAGGTGTCGAACGCGTCAATGCCGCTTTCGCCGGTGATGATCTTGGTGAATGTCTCCAGCCTCAATTGGTCCAGCGTGGCCTTGTACATGGTCATGCTGTCAGTGTTCGCGCCGATGTAGGCGTTCTGCAGGAACATGTTGTTCTGATCGTAGTAGTCGATGCGGCCTTCGCCAGAGTAGTCGCCCGCGCCGGACCAGGCGTGGGTCGCCCAATAGGCGTTGTCGCCCGCGTTGTATTTTTCGTTCTGGTCCACGTTGACAGCGACCCAGTAGTTGTCCTTGGCCGACGCGTCGCCGTTAAAGAACGCCTCCACGCCGCGATGGATGAACAGGTTTTGCATCGGATAGAACGAGCTGATCGCCGCCCACTGGTAGTATTCGGTGATCTCGGATTCCGGCTCGGCGTCCAGTCGGCCATGATAGTGCAGGTCGAAGTCCGGGCTCAGCGCCGGGTCCTTGGCGTAGTAGTAGTTGTACAGCTTCATGACCGCCTCGGGGTTCTTGCAGTCGATGTTGACCACGAAGAAGTTGGTGGCGCTGCCATTGAGCATGGTCTTGGCTGGCTGGCCGTCATTGGACACCAGGGAGATGGCGCGCCAGTCGGCGTCCGGGTTGTTGTTTTTGGCGTCCTGAAGCGGCCAGAAGGGTTGCCAGTGCTGGCCGGTGAACAGGCCGATCTTGCCCGCGATGACTTCTTCAGATACCTTGCTTGCGTCCTTGACGATGAACTCTTTGTCGATCACGCCATCGGCGTACAGCTTCGCCAGCAGTTCCAGCGTGGCCTTCATCTCAGGTTGCACGGAGCCGTACACCTTCTGGCCGTCTTTTTCGACCCAGCCGTCGGGATACGCGCGCAGGCCCTGGGCCAGCGAATCCAGGCCGAGGTTGCCCGAGAACAGCTCTTTGCACAGTCCCATGCCGAACGTGTCCTTCTGGCCGTTGCCATCGGGATCGTTGTTGGCAAACGCGTTCATGACCTCAACCAGCTCGTCCAATGTGGTCGGCTCTTTCAGGCCCAGTTTCTCCAGCCAGTCATAGCGGATCCACCACACCATGGAGCCGTCGCGGCTGCCGTTTACCTGCGGCAGCGCCATGAGCTTGCCATCAAATGTGGCCTGCTCGATGGACACGTTCATGTCGTCCGCCATCATCTGCTTGGTGAACGGCGTGGCATACTGCTCAAAAACCTCCGTCATGTCGTGGATCGCGCCGTACTCCACCAGCATCTTCAGCTGATTGGCGTTGACCATCAGAAAATCCGGCAGGTCGTTGGCGGCGATCTGGGTGTTGACCTTCTCGTCGTACTGTGTGCCGCCGGGCGCGGTCCAAGCGATGGAAACGTCGATGCCCAGTTGCTCGGTGTAGGACTTGAACCAGATGTTGTCGGTCAGCACGTCCGCTTTCTTGTCGATGAAACGCTGCATGCTGTCTGAGACCGCGCGGGCGGTGGAGAGTTGTACGGGTGTCTCATACTTTTCGATGGCATTCTCCGCCAGGACGGTCGAGCAGCAGACCATCATCAGGGCCAGGGCGAGGGTGAGGATCGTGCGCATGGGCTTGTTCATGAACCGGACCTCCTCATATTGATTTTACGCAACGCCATATAGGTGGACTGAACCGAAAACGGACAGTCCATCTGTGCAAATAAATCATAACAGAAGTCGAGTTCGCGGAGAATGTAAATTCTTGACTTCGGCGTTTCATTCCTTGACATGTCGCGCGTCCCGACAGGCCTGGGGCGTGATGCCAAACCGGCGCTTGAACGCGGTTGCGAAGTATTGCGCGTTTTCAAAACCCACCTCATGCGCCGCGGACGAGACGCTGGTGCGGGGCGTCTTGAGCAATTGCCGCGCGCGCTGCATCCGCTGTTCGAACACATATTGGTTCAGATTCGTGCCTGAGACGCGCTTGAACAGCCTGGACAAGTAGGATGGATTGTAATGGACTTGCGCGCTCAATGCCGCCAGCGACAGATCGCCGGCCAGATTGGCTTGAATGTACTCGGTCAGCTCGCGCACCACCGGATCCAGCGTTGCTTCTGGATTCACATCCGGCCCTGCGGCCATCCAGGCCTGGGACCGGGCGACGGCCTCCTCGAGCGCGGACACAATCCGCTCGTCGTCCTCGGTCTTGAGCAGATACTGCACATTGGGGTATCGAATCGCCTCATACACATACTCAAACTCGCTGTGCCCGGTCAGAAAGATGATCTGGCAGCGCGGATGGCGGTTCACAATCTCGCGCATCAGTTCAAGTCCGCCCATCCGGGGCATGCGGATGTCCGTAATCACCACGTCAATCCGCCGCGCGTCCAGGTGTGCCAGCGCTTCCTGGGCAGAGAATGCGGTGAACGCCTCATCGACTGCCGGGTGGCCCAGAAACAACGCCCGGATCCAGTTGACGATGTGGCGCTCGTCATCGACGATCAACAGGTTCATGAAAGCACTCCCTTCATCACCAAGTCCGCCCGCAGCCCGCCCAGTTCAGACCGCGAGAAGAACAGGCCGCTCTCCGGTCCATAGATCGATTGCAATCGCGAGTGGATGTTCACAATGGCGGTGATCTCTTCGCTTTCGCGCGCGCACAGTTTTGTGAGCATTTCATCGCCCAAATCGTCGCCATTGTCTTCGATGGTGATGGTCAGGTTCGGACCGTCCGGGGAAAACCGCAACCGCACAATGCCCTCCTCTGCCTTTTCCCTCAGACCGTGCTCAAACGCGTTTTCCAGCACCGGCTGCAGGATCAGCCTGGGCACCAGCGCCTCTAAGAACGCGTCCGGTGGCGGCTCGCACGATACCTGGATGCGACCTTCGAACCGGAGCGCCTGTATGTCGGCATAGGTGCGCGCATGGCTGGCCTCCTCCCGAAGCGGCACGCGCTGCTTGGCGGTGCGGGTGATATAGCGGAAGTATTCGCCCATGTGGTGCGAGAAAAGCTGCGCGCTGTCTATGTCCCTGGCCTTGATCATCCGGTGCAGCAGGAAGTAACTGTTGTAGAGGAAATGCGGATTGATCTGCGACTGCAGCTGGATGAGTTCCGCCTGCTGGCGCATCATGCGCTGGGTGTAGGCCAGATCGATATGGGCGCCCAGGTTCTGCACCATTCGATTGAACTCGTTATAGAGCAGCCCAAACTCGTCCCGGCGTCCGTGGCTGATGTGGGTAGTCAGGTCGCCTGCCTCCAGTTGTTCGAATCCGGCGATCAGCTTTTTCAGCGGCCGGTAAAACCCCTGGCTCAGCATCAGCGAAAAAACCGCCACCACCGACGTCGCCGCCAGAAAGAACAGCCACAGTCTTCGCTCGAATCCCGCGGTTGCTTGATACAGCTCGGCTTCGGGCATGGATGTAAACAGCAGCAGATCCAGTTCGCGTGAGTACGCATAGGGCACCGCGCTGCCGCCATCCATCTCCATGCGGATGGAGCCGCTGCGGTCCGGCGGCGCTTCTCCAAGCTGTGCAATCAGCGCCGACCGTGCGCGCGACGCAAATCCGTCGCGCGTTTCCGCGAGCGCTTCTCCGCCGCACAGCGCCGCCGCCGCAGCCGTGGTGGTCTCGCCCAATCCCTGGATGTCCAACAGAAATTGGTGATGTGAAAGC
>JAVBTW010000122.1:0-5244 GCA_031555975.1 Eubacteriales bacterium | reverse complement strand
GACATGACCTGTCAAGGACGCCGCAGGCGCGGCTTCAGCCGTTTATCCTTGACCGGGCAGGGCGGCTGGGCTACATGCATTCCTTCGACTGGCGCTTCAACGGCAGTCTGTTTGCTGTCCCGCTTTCCTCATCCCCTTTTCGCCCGCCACTTCCCCAATTCTTCTCTTGACTTTCTATTTGCAGGCTTTTGTCAGGTCCAGATGCCGGTTTAGCATCGCGCGCATCTCCGGTTCATCATAGCCCAGTGAACCCAGTGCGGCCGCGATGGCGTCCGCGTTTTCATACCACCGGCGGTCCGCGTCCTCGTAGGCCGCAGCGTCGCCGTCCTGCGCGGCGTGGATCAGTTCGCCGCCGATCATCAGGTGCTCTGTCAGCAGGCGCGCAACTTCATTTGCAGCAGTCACCCCAAAAGCAGGTTCGAAAAGGGCCGCGATTTGTACTGGATTCTGCAGCAGACGCTTGGTCACGTCCGATTCGTCCGGCAGACCGCTCGTGATGCTGATGATCAGCTCGCGCGTCCACCAGACGTGCTGTTCCCACAATGTGCGCATCTCGTCACGCAGGGCGCTTTGAGCCGCCACGGGAGGCAGGATTGCGTCCGTTTGTTTTGGCATAACCCCAGGCGCCGCAAGTGCTTGGACGGGTGCGGATGCGGACAAGGCGCTCGGACTGGCTGGTTTTCCTGCGAATGCCGATGGGATTTTCAGCGTCGCGCCGATGGGTACGTGGTAGGGGTTGACCTGCGGATTTGCCTGCATGAGTTGCGCAGGCGTGATGCTGTTGCGCCGCGCTACAGAATACAACGTGTCGCCGGCTTGGACCTGATATGTATAGTTGCTCGCGTTTCGGTACATGGTTGCCCATCCTCTCGTTGAGTCATCGCTTCCCAACACCAAAATACGCGGGTGCGGAGGCAGATGTGCGCGAAACGATGGAAGGCTGGCGTCAACTGAGCAGTTTTTCCGGTGTGAATCGGGCGGCGGCCAGGCGCATCAGGATCAGGCCGACGCACAGCATCGCCAGACCAATCGCGGCCAGTTGCCATGTCCCATACAGGAACATCCCACCGATCTGCGGCGCGACGAACACCGCCATGACCGGCACGATCAGCACCGCGGCATACTGCTGCGCCTCCTGAAAGGTCTTTGCCTTTGCCGATGCGAGCACCATCACCGTGATCCCCAGCAGCGCAACAGAGGGCACCAGCACCAGCAGGATGACGGCCCAGATACCGATGTTTAGCACAAAAGCGCCGTAGACCAGCACAGAGCCCGTCGCCGCGACCATCAGAAATGCGAAAAACGAGAGCCAGGTCACCATCAGCGCCAGCAGCAGCGAGCCCAGCACCTTCGCCTGAAACAGTTGCCGCACCGTCAGCGGACAGAACATCAGCGTCTCCAGCGTCCGACGCTCCTTTTCCCCGGCGAAGCTCGAGCCCGCGGCCACGCCGGCCGCCATGATCGGCACCAGCAGGAAAAACGCGGGCATCAGATAGTTCATCATGTAATAGTACCCGGCCCGCACCGCCTCGTCCAGCCCGAACCGGATCGGGAGCAGGTTCAGCACCGGTCCGAAATCGTTCATTTCCTCCGGCGCGATGACGCTCAGCACTGTGATCAGGATGGGGAACAGCAGCACCATCATCAGCGGCACCAGGATCAGCGCCAGCTTGGACATGTTGTTGGACATCGCCTCGCGAAAGTCCTTGCGGATGATCGCTGCGGTTGCGCTCATTTTCATCGCGGCACATCTCCTTCTGCCTGGTTTAGCAGCGAAAAATACAGGTCCTCCAGCGAGTCCCTTTGGCGCTGGACTTCGTAGATGTCCGCGCCTGCCTGAATCGCCCGCCTGATCAGAGCGGCCGCGTCCGCATCGCCGAACGCGTCTTGCTCATACAGCCCGTCAGCCAGCCGGCGCATCAGGTTATCGGGCACATTTCGGCCGCGCACACGGATCCGGTGCTTGCTGCCCACCATGTCCATCAGCGCCTCGAATGTGCCAGACGCCAGCAGTTTGCCCTTGGCCATCAGCCCATATTGGGTGCAAATCTCCTCCGCATAACGCAGTTGGTGCGTACACAGAAAGACGGTCGCGCCAGACCGGCCCTGCTCGCGGATGATCTCGTTGACCCAGCGCACGGATTCCGGGTCCAGCCCGCTGGTCGGTTCGTCCAGGAACAGCACTTTGGGACGCGTCAGCAGCACCCGTGCCAGGGACAGCCGCTGACGCATGCCGGTGGAAAAAGCCCTGAGCTTTTTTTCGCCCGCGTCAAGCAGACCGACGCGCTCCAGCAGGGCCGCCGAACGCTTTTCGATCTCGTCATCAGAAAGCGCGAACAAGCGCCCAAAGAACCGCAGATTTTCCCGCGCGGTCAGGTGGTCGTACATCATCGTCGATTCGGTCATTAGCGAGGAGACGGAGTGCACCTTTTCGGGCATCTGCGCCGAATCAAAACCGCAGACGCGCAGAGCGCCTGCCGTGGGGGACAGCAGCCCGCCCAGCATCTTGACGGTCGTGGTTTTCCCCGCGCCGTTGGGTCCGAGGAACCCGAACACGCCGCCCTCGGGTACGGTCAGCGTCAGTCCGGAGACCGCGTTCACTTTGCCGTCGTAGGACTTGGTGACATTCTCTATGACAATCGCATCCATGGGGGATCATCTCCTTGACAGGGCATATGATACACCAATTTGGTATGGCATGCAAGAAAAGCGGAGTGAAATGTCGTGAACGCCGTCTCAAACTGAGCGTGTGCCCATTCGGTTGGCGCAGCCCTCACCAAATCTTGGTTTGACACAACTACCTCGAGGGTATACTATATACATCGAATGAAAGGAGTTGACCCATATGCTCAAGCGGATCCTATCCATACTCATTCTGGCGGCGCTCATTGCGCTGCCGTTCCAGCTGGCCGTCACCGCTGAGCCTGCGGAAGGCCCTGTGCGGGTGGCTTCGCTCAAGGGGCCCACGACCATGGGCCTGTCGCGGCTCATGCAGGACGAGTCGGACGGCGATTACAGCTTCACCGTGGCGGGCACCGCCGACGAAATTGCGCCGGCGCTTGCCAAGGGCGAGGTGGACATCGCGCTCATCCCCTGCAACCTAGCTGCAGTGCTCAGTCAAAAGATGGACGGCGGGCTGCAGGTGGCGGCCATCAATACCCTCGGCGTGCTGTATGTGGTGGAAGCGGGCGACACCGTCCGGTCCTTAGCGGACCTGGCGGGCAAAACGCTCTTGTCCACAGGCAAGGGCACCACGCCCGAATACGCGCTGAACTATGTGCTCAGGCGCAATGACATCGATCCGGAATCGGATTTGACAATCGATTATCGCAGCGAGGCCACAGAGGTCGCGGCGGCGCTTCAGGCCGGGACCGCGACGCTGGCGCTGCTGCCTCAGCCGTTCGCCACCGCGGCCATGGCCCAAAACCCGGAGCTGCGCGTGGCGCTCTCACTCACCGACGAATGGACAAAGGTGGGGGAGGGCAGCCAGCTGATCACCGGCGTCGTGGCCGTGCGCAGGGCGTTTGCCAAGGCGCACCCGGACCTGCTCACGAAATTTCTGACCGACTACGCGGCGTCCACGCGCTATGTGAACGCGCACCCGGACGAGGCCGCGGTCTGGATTGAAAACCTGGGCATTGCCAAGGCGGCCGTCGCGGAGGCGGCGATCCCCGCCTGCAACATTGTGTACATCGACGGGGCGACCATGCGCGACCAAATCAAGGGCTATCTGAAGGCGCTGTATGATCAAAATCCCGCGTCTGTTGGAGGAGAGCTGCCCGATGACACCTTCTACATCCTGGACCAGGCGTCCTGATTCTTGGGGCTATAAGCTGCTGGCGACGCTGTTTTGGCTGGGCGTCTGGCAGCTCGCCTCCATGGCGGTCGGGCAGGAGATCATCCTGCCCGGCCCTCGGGCGGTGGTGGCAAAGTTGGGCGTTTTAATGGGCACCTCCGCGTTTTACGGTTCGGTTTGTTACTCGCTGTCGCGCATACTGTTGGGTTTTGCGCTGGCGCTGACCGCGGGTTGCGCGCTGGCTGTGCTGTCTCTATGGAGCCGTGCTGTCAGAACCTTGTTGCACCCGCCCATGGCGGTCATCTCGGCAACGCCCATCGCGTCGTTTGCCATATTGGCGCTGGTCTTGATCGGGAAAAACAACCTGTCTGTGTTCATTTCGTTTTTGATGGCGCTGCCGGTGATTTACCTGAATGTGCTGCGGGGGATCGATTCCGCTGACGTGATGCTGATTGAGATGGCGGACGTTTTTCGCGTGGGGAAATTGCGCCGCGCGCGCGCGATCTATGCGCCCGCAGCGTTCCCGTACCTGCTGTCCGCGTCTCAGATCGCACTGGGCATGTGCTGGAAATCCGGGCTTGCCGCAGAGGTCATCGGCCAGCCGGACAAGTCCATCGGCGACGCGCTGTACCGGGCCAAGGTATTCCTTGAAACGGACAGCGTGTTCGCGTACACCATCGCCATTATCCTGATCTCGGTGGTGCTGGAGCGGCTGGTCATCGCACTGATTAAGGGGGTGCAGGCGCGATGGAACTGATCGGTTTGACGGTCCGGTTCGGCGACCAGATTGTGCTGGACCGCCTGAACGCCAGCATGGAACCCGGTAGTGTCACCGCAGTCGAGGGCAGAAGCGGCAGCGGCAAAACGACGCTGCTGCGGTGTGTGCTGGGACTGCAGAGGCCGGATGCGGGCGAAGTGCGCGGCGTACCGGAAAAGGCGGCCGCCGTGTTTCAGGAGGACCGGCTGCTGGAGCGCCAGAGCGCGCGGGCGAACGTGGCGCTCGTTTGCGGAAAAGGCGTTTCGGAGGCGGAGATTGACGCGCATTTGCGGGCGGTCGGGATCGATGACGCCACTGGGAAGCGGGTGCGCGAGTTCAGCGGCGGGATGCGGCGTCGGGTCGCGCTGGTGCGCGCACTGATCGTGGAGCCGGATCTGCTGGTGTTGGACGAGCCGTTCAAGGGGCTGGACACAGAGAGCAGGCTTCAAGCCGCTGCGTACATCAATGAGCGAAAAAAAAGCGCGACGGTGCTGATCGTCACGCATGACCGGGCAGAGTCGGAGTTGCTGGGCGCGACGGGCAGGATTGTGGTGGGTGCTTAGAGGAAAGGTCTGGTTGGCAGCAGGACGCTCCCGCCCTTGCGGCCTCGCCGCACGCTCGAATCCCCACACGCCCGGCCTTCAACCCTCGCGGTCATCCCGAGCGCAGCGAAGGATCTTCCTGTTCATGG
>JAVBTW010000032.1:0-4625 GCA_031555975.1 Eubacteriales bacterium | reverse complement strand
GGCACGATGATGTACAGCGCGGTGGCCATGCGCTGGGAGAGCTGTGCTGCCATGATGATGCCGCCGATGCATAGAATCGGCGCCTTCAAAAAGAAGCGCATCATGCCGTTGATGAAGTTTTGAACCTGGGTCGCGTCATTGGTGGCGCGTGTCACGAGGGACGCGCGCTCAAAGCCGTCGATCTTGGATAGGGACAGGCGCTGTATTTTCTGGTAGAGCGCGAGCCGGACATCGCGCCCAAAGCGCTGGGAGACATTGGATGAGAGCGTCGCGCGCGTGATGGCGAAGATCATGCCCAGCGCTGTGACACCGAGCATGCGCGCCGCATATTGGAAAACAAGCGCGGTGTCAGCGGATTTGACGCCTTGATCAATCATTTTTGCAAGCAGCGTGGGTTGTGTGAGATCACAGAGTGACTCGCATGCGAGTGCGAGCACGGACAGCAACGCGACTGGCCAATATCGGAGAAAGTAGGAGAAGGTCTTCTTCATGGGGCGTGGCAGCCTCCTTGAATTGGTGATGACATTATTATACACCCGCGCGTCAAGTATGGCCATTCTGACGCCTCAGACGGCGACCAGCCACTTGTTGTCTGCCTCAATTCTCTCCCGCGAGTGGGATGTATCCCTCCCGTGACGAAGCGGTTCGCTTCGTCCCTCATTTGTCGTGGATTCCCACCGGAAACCCTTGACGATTCCACAAAAATCCAGTACAATAAGCACAATATAATAAAATGATGTCGATAAATAGGCATTTGTGTCAAGCTGGAGGCCAAACACCATGATTCGGATCGCAATCTGTGATGATGACATCACATCACTGGAACTGACACACCATTTGGTGGCGGAGTACCTCTCGGCGCAGGCAAGCGACAATGAGCTGCTGATCCGGCGGTTCCATTCGCCGTATGATCTGCTGGAATGCCTTGAAAACCCGAACCTCTGCTTCAATATCTACATCCTGGACATCATCATGCCGATGTATACCGGCATCGAGCTTGGACGGATCATCCGGCGGAACGACGAGTACGCGGTGATCATCTACACGACCGGCTCCGGCGACTATGCACTGGATGCGTCGGACACCTCGCCACTGATGTACCTGATCAAGCCCATCGACACGAAAAAGCTGCACGAGGCCATGGACGCAGCGCTGCGCAGGATCGGGCAGATGGCCACGCGGAACGTGCTGATCAAGCGCCGCGACGGTCTAGCCAACGTCGGACTGCACCAAATTGAATATGTGGAGTACCGCGACCATACGCTGGTCTTTTACTTGGCGGACGGGCGCAATATTCCAAGCCGCGTCATCCAGGAATCGTTCAGCTGGGTCGTGGAGAATACGCTGAATGACCCCAGATTTTTGAAGCCACATGCAAGCTATGCCATCAATATGGATCATGTGGCGGGCATGAACAACCATGAGTTCCAAATGGTGTCGGGCGCGAAGATTCCGATCAGCAAACGGATCTATTCTCAGGTAAAGCAATCCTTTATTGAGTATATGGTGGAGAAGAACGGAGCAATCGTGGTATAACCCGTATCATGATGCGCTAATGAAGTACGCCTGAGGACCTTCCCCGCGTGAGTGCGCGTACCATTGTGTCTGGTGCGCGGCCTCGCCTGGAAGGTCCTTCGCTCATGTGCGAAAAACTGCACGGATGACGCGGCGAACCTGCCATGAATTGGGAACGCTGCCGCGATCTGGCGCGTCTAATTGAGGTCTGGCATATTGCGAATGGGGAGGTCGGTTTTATGTCGAGTTTGATGCGGTGTCTGCTGTGCTTTGCACTTTGTTTTGCGCTGATTGCCGGTCCTTCGCCCGTGTTGGCGGAGGATCCTGTCGATGTGGAGGCATTTGATGGGCCGATAGAACCCATCGAGCCCGAGGAACCCGTCGGGCCCATAGAGCCCGTCGAACCGGACCCAACGCCAGAACCCACAGCCGAGCCGACACCGGAACCCACCGTGACGCCGGAGCCGACGCCAGAGCCGACGCCGGAACCCATTCCGTCGATTGAACCGGAACCCACAGAGACGCCCAAGGCCAAGTCGAAATCCATCAATCCGGAAAAGCTGTTGGTCACTGACCTAGAGGCGGGCACACTGCGCGACATGCTCGCTGCCATGGGCTTGACCACAGAGCTGTATCCCGCTGTGCAGCAGCTCACGGTTGCGTCGGGCGTGGTGGGTGAGGACGACTTTGCGTGTGTGCGCGAGATGACAGAACTGCGGACGCTGACCCTGACGGACGCATCGATCGAGGGCGATGCGTTGCCTGCAGAGGCCCTCATGGGACTATCCGAACTGCGCGAAGCGAACCTCCCGGTACCGGGCAAAAAGGAGACTGACCGCTCTCGCGTGACGACCATACGCATGCGCGCATTCAAGAACTGTGAGCGGCTGACATCGGTAATGGGCCTGGCACAGGTGGACACGGCGGAGGACGAGGCATTTTCGGGCTGCGTCCGGTTGACGAGCGTCAAGATGGCCAACCTGATCACCGTGGGCGCGCAGGCGTTTTCCGGCTGCGCACGATTGAGTGCGTTTGATTTTTCGCCGATTGAGACCCTGGGCGACGAGGCGTTTTCGGGCTGTTCGACGCTGAAATCCGTCGCACTGTCCAGCGCGTTCATCATCGGCGCCCGGGCCTTTGAAGACTGTGCACAACTGACCACGGTCAAGATCGGTGGCGAAAACGCCACCATCGGCGACGCGGCGTTCAGAGGCTGTGCCAAGTTGTCCAGTGCCTCGCTGGGGCGCGCGTCCGAGATTGGAGCCTATGCGTTTGAAGGCTGCAAGTACCTGTCCAGCATCTCGCTGACCAACTGCGTCGATCTGGGCGAAGGCGCATTCAGTGGCTGCAGAAGGTTGGAAAAGGTGGAATGGCCAAAGGCATTCGACAATGCCGGCCCCGATGGCTTTGACGGCTGCGCGATCGATTTTTCCAAGGGCTTTCCCAAGGGGCTAAACGCCGGCAAGGTTGGGCTTCAGAAGCCGAGGGTGTACTTTTCACTGTCAGAGACCAAGGACACGGTTTTCGTCGGCGAGGACTGGGACGCGCCTTCAACATACCTGAAAACGCGGCGCGGCACGGCCTACAAGAACATCGTCGGCGAGACCTGGGTGGATCCGAATGTCGAACTGCCCAGGATCACCAGAAGGCCCAAGACTGTCTACACGGACGAAGCAGGCAAGCAAACCATCACGTACACCATTGACGATGACTTCTTCGCCAACGACCACGAAATCTGTTATACGCTCTATGTGATTGAGGATGAACCCGATCCGACGGCAACGCCCACACCATCCCCTACCCCATCGCCCACGCCGCGGCCCACGCCACCGCCCGAGGACGACTACGCGGATGCCCTCTGGGCAACGCTGCCCGGGCTGACGCTGGCGGAGATAGAACAGACGATCGAACGCAAGGTGTTTGACGAGGCGCTTCGCACGGATGTCAAGGACTACGCGACGCAGATGGTTTATCCGATCGATTTGACGACCGTGACCGCAGAGGTGGAAACCCGCGTTCCGCTGGTGAACCAAGGTTATGAAGTCGGTGAACTGATCATCACCCGCAGTGTGGACGACCCGCAGACGCCCGACTTTGAGGAAGAAGCGGGCCTCACATTCAGCCTGGAACCCAGGGACGCCGCCGCACTGTTCGAAGCGACGCTGCAGATCGCTGTGCTTCCGGAACAGATTGACCCCTATCTGGCGCAGCGCCCGGACGACGCGCTGCCAACAGAAGAGGACGAGGGCACATCCGTGATCGAACTGTCCTCTGATGCGGAGGAAGCGCAGGACGACGCGCGCTGCTTCTATCCATTTGACGAGCTGCTCGATGTCGACGGCAAGGTGCTGTTATACGTGAACGCACGATCGGAATACGAGCCCGCCGATGTGCCCGTTTTCGTGATGGATATCGCGCAGCGCGAAACGCTGACGGAACTGATGAAGGACTGGATCATATCATCGGAGGAAGAGGCGAACGCCACAGCGGCATCCTGATTGCTCAAACTTGGAATCCTGTTGCGCGCGACCGTTCAAAATGCGAACGGGCGCGCGCATTTTTCTGCGATGTACCGCAAAGACTTCCTTATTATAAATAATCATTTCGGCAATTGGTTCGATTTTACGGGCAGCATTTCCAAGTGTAAGATGGCGCTCGCGGGCTACAATAGGTTCAGACTTGTTCGGGAGGTGAAAAAGCAAATGAGCAGCAAGAGCAGAGTCAACGTGCCTGAGAGCCGCACGGCGCTGGACAACATGAAGTTTGAAGTGGCGCAGCAGCTGGGTGTCAACCTGAAGCAGGGTTACAACGGCAACCTGACCTCGAGGGAGAACGGCTATGTGGGCGGCTATCTGGTCAAGAAAATGATCGAAGACTATGAGCGCAGTCACACCAAGTAAAAGGCGTAGCATGGCAGCCCCGGTTCCTCTCTGTGCGGCCCACTCAATTGGAAAACGCTTGGTGAGCGGCACAGGGATAGGCGAACAAATCGAAACAAAATGACGCGAAATAAAGGAGATCGAAAAAAATGGCGAGCACGAGCAACAACATCAATGTCCCCGAGGCCAAGCAGGCCATGTACAACATGAAGCATGAGATCGCCACCGAGC
>JAVBTW010000212.1:0-4532 GCA_031555975.1 Eubacteriales bacterium | reverse complement strand
TCTTTCAGCATCGCGATTGCCTTCATCAGGCCCTCGTTCACGCTCATCAGGCTGTCCTCATGCTCGATGCTGACCGGGCCGTCATAGCCCACCATGCGCAGGTTCGACATCATGTCCTTCCAGACCTGGTGCGCGTGGCCGTAGCCGACGCTGCGGAAGATCCAGCTGCGCTTCAGCTCGTCGCCATAGTGCTTGGTGTCCAGCACCCCGTTGGCGGCGGTGTTGATTTCGTCGATCTTGGTGTCCTTTGCGTGGAAATAGTAGATCGCCGGGCCCAGCTTGCGGATGGCGGCCACGGGATCGATGCCCTGCCAGAACAGGTGGCTGGGATCAAAGTTCGCGCCGATCTCCGCGCCCACCGCCGCGCGCAGTTTCAGCAGCGTCTCGGGGTTGTAGACGCAGAAGCCGGGATGCATCTCCAGCGCGATCTTGGTCACGCCGTGGGCGCGGGCGAACCGGACGGTCTCGGTCCAGTAGGGGATCAGCACCTCGTCCCACTGGTACTTGAGGATGTCCGAAAAATCGTCCGGCCAGGGGCAGGTGACCCAGTTGGGCGTGGTGTCCGTGGGCGAGCCGCCGGGGCAGCCGGAGAACGTGACGACCGTGTCCACGCCCAGCTTTTCGGCCAGCAGCACGGCGTTTTCGAAATCGTCATGGAACTGCTTGGCCATTTTTTTGTCGGGATGCACGGGGTTGCCGTGGGTGCTCAGCGCTGCGATGTCCAGGTTATACTTGCTGAGGGTCGCCTTCATGGCGTCGATCTGTTCGGGATGCGCCAGCATCTCAGCCGGGTTGCAGTGCGCCTTGCCGGGATAGCCGCCGCAGCCGATCTCCACCGCCTGCACGCCCGCTTCGGACAGGAATTTGCACGCCGCCTCGAAGGTCTTGTCCTGAAGAAGAACCGCGAAAACGCTCAGTTTCATGGGTGGGTTACCTCCTTGCTCTGTGTCCGTGTCAACAGCTCCATTATAGCCCCGTGCAGCCCAAAAAGTCAACCGTCCGCCCTCACGCCCTCAACTCCCGGTGCTCTTGTAATGCCGCACGCCGAACCGCCAAACCAGCGCCGACAGCCCGAGAAACGCGGCGCCTGCGGGCAGGGCCAGCAGCCCGATCCATTTCGGATCGCCCCAGCCGCAGACGGCGCTGGCGGGATAATAGCTGATCACCAGCATCGGCATCAGGAAGGTGAACACATGGCGCAGCAGGCGGGGCATGTAGTCGCCCGGAATGCGCGTGACCTGATAGCTGGCGTTGGTGAAGATGTAGATCCAGTCCAGCGCCTGGATGGTGAAAAACGCGACGCCCGAGGACATGACGAACACGCCGGAATACATCAGCAGCCCGCCGCAGAGCGCGAGCGCCAGCATCAGCACATTGAACGGCGTCGCGGCCACGCCCAGCGCGGCCAGCGCCCAAAACAGCAGGCCTAGCCCCGTCAGCACCCGCGACAGCCGGTGGATGTGGAAGAAGGACCCCGCGACCTGGGTGAACAGCGATTTGGGCCGGAGCAGCACCCGGTCAAAGTTGCCCTGGCGCAGCATATGCCAGGGGAAATAGTCAAACCCGCGGCAGAACACCTCCGCCAGCCCGAACGACGTCACGGCCAGCGCGTAGATCAGGATGATGCGCGGCAGCGTCCATTCGCCCACGCTGCCGAACCGGTCAAACACCAGAAAGGTCGAAACGATGTCGCCCGCGCACACGACGGCGGTCTGAATCAGCGCCATCCACCAGCCCTTGTATTCCAGGCCCGACAGCAGGTTCATTCGGATCAGCCGGCCATACAGCCGGATTTCGCCCATCATCCGCCTCACCCTCCCTGCACGATCAAGTGCCGCAGTTTGCGGCCCATAAGGCAGCGCCCCAGCGCGATGAACAGCGCGGTCCAGCCCAGCTGAATCGCCAAGGCAAGGCCCGCGCGGCCGGGGTCCATGGAGCCCACATACAGCCGCGCGGGCAGGTCCAGATAGCCCGCAAAGGGCTGCCAGAACAGCAGGCCCTGCAACGCGTCCGGCCACAGCTGCAGCGGGAAATAACCGCCCGACAGCACGCCGCCCAGCAGCACCAGCATGTTCGTGGGGCCTTCGCCCCAGGTGATGCCCAGCCGGATGGCGGTGATCAGCATGCCATAGGCGGACGCCAGCAAAAAACCGCACAGGAAGGAGACCAGGGACATCATCAGGCCCGGCGCGGAGGCCGGTCCCTGGAGGCGATAGGCCTGGGGCAGCGCCAGCGCCACGACCAGCGTGATGATCAGCCGCCAGCCGAGCGCGCCCAGCCGCCCGGCAGCCGACTTGGCGAACCAGTGAAAATACAAATCCAGCGGCCGGATCAGCTCCACGCCCACATCCCCGGAAACGATCGTGCGCAGCAGTTCGCCGTCCACGCCCATCTGGGTCATGGGCACAAACGCCTGCGCCAGCCACACATAGCTCACCGCCTGGGCCAGCGCCAGCCCGTTGGGGTCCGGCTGCCGGTGGCTGCCGTGCTGATAAAACACGGCCAGCACGATGATCTCCAGCAGGCCCCAGAACAGCCCGATGCTGCAGGAGGCCAGCACCGCTGCCCGGTACTGCAGGTGCTCCGCCACGCGAATCCGGAACAGCGACCAGCACGCGCGCAGCGAGCGGCGCAGCACGCCCTTGTTCTTGCTCATAGCGCCATCTCCTCATACACCTTGGCGATGACCTCGTCGATGTCCTGGTGCTCCCGGGTCTGGTATTGGTCCTTCAGCCGGGAGAGCGCGCCGTCATACAGCAGCTGGCCGTGGCCGATGACCATCACGCGGCTGCAGAGCGCCTCGATGTCGTCCATGTCGTGGGTGGTGAGCAGCACCGTGACGCCGCTGTTCTTGTTCTCCTGTTTCAGAAACGCGCGCAGCGCGAGCTTGGACACGGCGTCCAGCCCGATGGTCGGCTCGTCCAGGAACAGGATCTTCGGGCTGTGCAGCAGCGCGGCGATCAGCTCGCAGCGCATGCGCTGGCCCAGCGAGATCTGGCGCGCGGGGGTCTTGAGGATGGCTGCGACGTCCAGCGCGGACACGAGCTCTTTTTTGCGGGCCTGGTATTGGGCCTCGGGGATGTCATAGATGTCGCGCAGCAGGGAAAACGAGTCGTCAACCGGCACGTCCCACCAAAGCTGGCTGCGCTGGCCGAACACCACGCCGATCTCCTGGACGTGGGCGGTGCGCGCCTTCCACGGCACGCGCCCGTTGATCAGGCACTGGCCGCCGTCCGGAACGAGGATGCCGGACATGACCTTCACGGTGGTGGATTTCCCCGCGCCGTTCGGGCCGATATAGCCCACCAGCTCGCCCTGGTCCACGGAAAACGAGATGTCGTCCAGCGCCCTGACCTGTCGCGGTACGCGCACGAACGCGCCCTTGAGCAGCGACCATTTGCCCTCCGGCCGCTCATAGACCGTGAAATGCTTGCGGATGCCCTGTAGCCGGATCTGTGACATGGCTGCGCCTCCTCTGTGTCGAAAAGGAAAAGTGCGGACCAACCAGTATACCATCCTGCAGGGCTTGTTGTAAAGCTGAAAAGCGGGCGCGCGCAGGGCTTCCTGGGCTATCGGATCGCTTCGCCATGACAGCCCAGCCCAAATCCCGCATTGACGACACAAACAGACAATGGTATAGTGAGCCAAAGGGGTCTGCGAGGGGTCCATGCGCGCGCATCCTGTTGGGCCCGGATTTGCGCGAACGCGGCCAAGTCACCGGAGGAGACAGGCGATATGCAACAAAAGAAGATGAATTACCTGCCGCTCATCATCCTGCCGATCATCCTGCTCATGTGCATGGGCCTGTGGCTGCTCAAGTCGCTGCCGCTGGAGCCGGGGAAGGGCGTCGAATCGGATACAGGCGTGTTCGATCTCAGGGACCATGATTTTGGCAAGCAAAAGGTGTTCATCTCGCGCACCGTCGAATATGTGGACGGCGCGCTGCTGACGCCTGAGGCATTTGATAAGCGCAAGGATATCAAGGTGGGCCGCGCGCCGGACGGGGCCAGGCCCTACACGATGCGCATCCGCGTGCTGGTGCCGGACGACAGGTGCTACGGCATCGGCGGCTACTCGGTGAACTACGCAAGCTCCGTGTACATCAACGGCAAGTGGCTCTTCAATGAAGGCCAACCGGCCATGACGCGCGAGGGCGAACGCTCCACCGAGAAGTATTACCTGTTCACCGCGCAGCCGCAAGACGGCGTGATCGACATCCTGATCCAGACGAGCAGCTTTTCCAACATCGATTCGTCGTCGGGCATGGGCTGGTATTTTGGCGAATACGGGATGCTGCACACCTATTTCGCGCGCCAGACCGCCATCGACATCGTCGTGATGGCCTGGTATCTGATCGCCGCGCTCGTTTCGTTCCTGCTGCTGCTGGCGCTGCCCGCCTACAAGGCCAACGGCTGGCTCACGCTGCTGTGCATTCTGTGGAGCCTCCGCACCGGGATCAAGGGCTACCGGCTGCTGCTCACGCTGTTCCCGGTTTTCGATTGGCCGGTCATCTTCAAAACAGAGATCCTGAC
>JAVBTW010000215.1:0-12715 GCA_031555975.1 Eubacteriales bacterium | reverse complement strand
GGAAGGTCTTTCGCTTCGCTCAGGATGACCGCAAAGGAAAAGGGCCAGATAAAAGACAAGGAGCGCCCATGCGAATCGGCAGCATCGATATCCCCCAGGGCGCGGCGCTTGCGCCCATGGCGGGCGTGACGGACGCCTGCTTTCGGCCGTTGTGCTTTGAGCAGGGCGCGGCGTTCGCCGTGTCCGAGATGGTCAGCGCCAAGGGTTTTCTGCACATGAACCGAACCGACCGCGCTGTCCGTGAACTGTTGATGAGAAGTGAAGGCGAGGGCGTGTGTGGGCTGCAGTTGTTTGGTCACGAGCCGGATCTCATGGCGGAGGCGGCCAACCAGCTCCAAGGCGCGGGATTTGATTTTTTCGATGTGAACATGGGCTGCCCCACGCCCAAGATTGTCGCGAACGGCGACGGCTCCGCGCTGATGAAAACACCCTCGCTGTGTGGGCGGATTGTAGAAGCGATGGTCCGCCGCGTCCGGTTGCCGGTAACCGTCAAGATCCGTGCGGGTTGGGATGAGCGCAGTGTCAACGCAGTGGAGGTCGCCCAGATCTGCGCCGATGCGGGCGCCGCGGCCGTCACGGTGCACGGTCGCACACGCACGCAGTTTTATGCGGGTCATGCCGACTGGGATGTGATTCGCTGTGTTCGGCAGGCGGTCAGATCGGTGCCGGTGATTGGGAACGGCGATGTGCGTACCGGCGCGGACGCGCTCAGGATGTTCGCTGAAACCGGAGTCGATGCCGTGGCTGTTGGCCGCGCGGCGCAAGGCAATCCGTGGGTTTTTGCGGAAATCCGCGCAGCGATCCGGAATGAAAACGTGACTCCGCCGACCATGGCTGAGCGCGTGCGCATGGCGCTGCGCCATATGGACGCCATGGTGCCCATCCGCGGTGAGCGCGGTACGATGCTGGAGATGCGCAAGCATGTCGCCTGGTATCTACAGGGCGGCAGGGGCTGCGCGCAGCTCAGAGGCCGGATCAATGAAATGACGACGCTCGCGGCGGTGCGGGCTGCGCTGGCGGGCTACTTGGACGAACTCGCCTCAAACAATCGCGCATGAGCAATCGCACGTCCGACCGCGCGGATGATGCAATGGCGCCAGAATACGTCACGGGGGTTACCGAATGAACCTACGCTTCGCACCGCTCCTGTCAGGGTCCAGCGGGAATGCGCTCTATGTCGGGGCAGGCGATATCAACCTGCTGGTGGACGCGGGCGTGTCGATGGTAAAGCTGCTGCCACAGATGCAGGCTGCAGGTCTCGATCCGCGCGATCTGGACTGTATACTGGTGACCCATGAACACAGTGATCATGTGGCGGGCGTGGGTGTGTTGTCGCGCAAATTTGATCTGCCCATCTGCGCCACGCAGGGTACCTGGAACGGCATGCTGCACAAAATCGGCAAGATCGATCCCAAGAACATCCGCGTCATCGAGGCACACCGGGATTTCTATTTGGGCCGCATGAACATTATGCCGTTTGCGATCCCTCACGACGCGGCGGACCCGGTGGGTTACAGCTTCAGCGTGGGCGGCATCAAGTGCGCCGTGGCGACGGACATTGGCTGCATCCGGCCCGGCTGGATGGACGAAGTGGCGGGTTGCGACGTGTTGCTGCTGGAGTCGAACCACGACGTGGACATGCTGCATGCGGGCCGCTATCCCTACGACCTGAAAAAGCGGATTCTGGGCAAGCGCGGCCACCTTTCCAACGAAGACTGCGGCCGTGCGGCGGTCGAGCTGACAAAGCGCGGCGTGCGGCACATCATTTTGGGACACCTTAGTCACGAAAACAACCACCCGGACCTGGCCTTGTTGACTGTGGAACTGGCACTGCGCACGGCGGGCATAGAGCCAGGCGTTCATGTGGGACTGAGCGTCGCGCGCCGGGATTGCCTGTGCGGCGTGTACACGCTTCAGGCGGGAGGAATGGCCGGTGAGTGAGTGGTCTGCATATGAACACCATGAAAGTCAGAGGTCCAGACCGTCTGTGATGGCGGCCAACGGGCTGTTTTTGCTTGCCGCTGCGGGCAACATTCTGCTGCCGTTCGTGGTTGTGCTGCCGCTGATGCTGTGGCCGAACATGAACAGAGGCGCGCTGTCGATGAACATGAGCGCGCTGTACGAGCTGCTCATACTGCTGCTGCCCGTGCTGCTGTATTGGCGCAAACGGCCAGAGATCGCCGGTGCGCTGCGCATGAGCCGGCCCAAGGGAAAGCATGTGGCCATCGCTGCCGGGGCGGGATTCGTGGGCCTGTTTTTGTCCTCCTACATCGGCACACTGTGGTCCGTTTTCCTGCAGGCGCTGGGTCTGCGGCTTGTGGACAACTCCATGTCCATCGGCGCGGGACCCATGGGGCTGGTTGCCGCCCTGCTGGGTTATGCGGTGCTGCCGGCCATCTGTGAGGAGATGACGTTCCGTGGCGCGATGCTGGGCGCGTACGAGCGCAATGGCACGGCGCGCGCCGTCGTGATCACCAGTGTGCTGTTTGCGCTGCTGCACGCGTCGGTCGAAGGGTTCCCGGTGCAGCTGATGCTGGGCCTGGTGATGGCCCACTTTGCCGTAAATTCTGATTCGATTTTTCCGGCGATGGTTTGCCATTTTGTGCACAACGCGGGCATCGTGCTGATCACCGCCGCGCTGCCGGCGCGGGCGGCCGCGGCGGCCACGGAGAGTGTATACTATGCCATCGGCGGCATGGCGGGCGTGCTGCAGGCGGCGATGCTGGCGGTGGTGCTGGCGGTGGTGTATGTGGTGCTGTTGCTCATGATGTCGTCAGACCGCGAGATGCGCGGCCTGGGCTTTGGCGCGCCGCGGCCCCAAAGGCTGTGCGGCACATGGAAGGAGCAGTTGGTGCTGCTGTCGGGCTGCGTGACCGTGGGCATGATGATGCTCTATAGCCTGCTGAGCGCGCTGAGGGTGATCGAATGAACGCATGTGTGCTGTGCGTCGGCAAGCTGAAGGAGGCCTGGCAGCGCGATGGCTGCCAGGAATACCTGAAGCGCCTGTCGAGGTTTGGTTCGTATGAGGTGATCGAAGTCCCAGACCAGCCGGAACCCGCGAAACCGTCGCCTGCGCTGGAGCGCAAGATCGTGGAAGCGGAGGGCCTAGAAATTTTGCGCCGGATCAGGCCGAACGATCATGTGGTGGCGCTGTGCATCGTCGGCACACAGCTCAGTTCCGAGGGCTTGGCGGAAAAGGCCGCGGAATGGATCGGCACGGGCAAGCGCACCGTGTTTGTGATCGGCGGCTCACTGGGCTTGTCGGACGCGGTGGTAAAGCGCGCGGATTACCGGCTGTCGTTTTCGAAGCTGACCTTTCCGCATGGTTTGATGCGCGTGGTGTTGTTGGAACAGGTCTATCGCGCGGAAAAAATCAGGGCGGAGGAGCGATATCACAAGTAGCGTGGTCATGGCCGCGCGCAGGGTCAACCGTGGGCTTTCGAATACAGTCGCTTTGGCTTGTCAATACTAGCCAAACGGCTGTATTTTTTATGTTGGGAGAGATCAATCACATGACCCCTAGACGATACGGCACGCTGCGGCGCGATGTGCCGCTCGGCGATGTGGCGCTCATCGAATATGTCAAAACCCTGCCCCAGGCCCAGCGCCCGGACGGTTCAGCGCGCCTCGACAAGCAGGGCGTTCGCGAAAACGCACTCCGCCGCCTCTCCTACGAGGCCATCCAACTCATAGAACAAGACGGCGAGCGCACCCCCGCTATGGAGTGGTTCACCGACAACGCGCGCCTCGTGCTGGCCATGACCCGCCAGCTCATGGCACAAAAGGGCGAGCGGCTCCCCTCCGTCTCCGGCACGCCGCGCGTTCAGCTGCTCATGCGGGAACTCGTCAAGCACTCCGATGCCCACATCGACGACTCGCTGCTGTTGCGCGCCATTTCCGCGTTTGATGAGGTTCAGCCGTTACGCATGGCTGAGGTTTGGGCCGCGCCCATGGCCTTGCGCATTGAACTGGTGGACCTGTTTATCCAGGTCTCCGACACGGTCGTGTCCGCCCAGCGCGACCGCGCCGCCGCCGCGGACTGGATTCAGCTGGGTGCGCATAAGGCGGTCATTGAGGCGCGCCCCAGGTCCAATTCTTTCTACGAACACGCGCTGCAGCTCATGCACGAGCAGGAGATGCCCAAAGCGCGCCGCATGCTGGAGGAATTTCTCGAGCGGCGCGAAGCCGGCGCAGACGCTGCCATTCAGCTCGCGCACGCGGAACAGGGCATGCAGCGGCTGCTGTTGTCCAATGTCTGCGGCACATTGCGCATGCTGGAGCGGCTCCCGTGGCTGCCCTGCTTTCAGGCGCTCAGCCGCACGGAAAAGCTCCTGTTGCAGGACCCGGCGGGCGTGTACGCCGAAATGGACGAGGAATCCCAGGCGGCGGTGCGCTTGGAGGTGGCGGAGCTGTCCCGCGCCAGCGGACTCAGTGAGATCACCGTCGCCAAGGGCGCAGTTGCCTGCGCTGAAACGGGCGAGGCGGGCGGCGTGTGCCGTTATCTCTACACCGACGAGGGACGCGACCAGCTGCTGGCCGCGTTGGATGCCCGAAACGCGCGGCCTCGGAAACTCACACCGGACCTGGGCGGTAAAAAGTACATGGCCTGGATCTTGCTGCTGTCGCTCGCCTTTCTGAGCCTGTTTTATGAGGTCACGCAGTCGTTGCTGTGCGCCGTCGCGGCCGCGCCGCTGGCGTGGCATTATGCTGCGGCCATCATCAACCATGCCTGCGCCCGGCTCGTCAGACCTCATCCGCTGCTGAAGATGCGCCAGGATGTGGTGCCAGACGATGCGCGCACATTGATTGTGATCCCGGCGCTGCTGAGCAATGTGGGGCGCGCCAAGGATGTGCTGGGCCAACTGGAGGCATTGGCAGCGCAACAGCCGGATGTCAACATCGACCTGTTGCTGCTCGGCGACCTAAAAGACGGCCCGAACCCGCACGAGGACAGCGACCGTGAAATCGTCGAATACACCCGTGCGCAGATCGAGCGCATGAACAAGCGCGGTCCCCGTGAGCGGTTCTTTTTCCTGTGCCGCGAGCGCACATATTGCCCGGTCCAGCACAACTTCATGGGTCACGAGCGAAAGCGCGGAGCGCTGATGGCGCTGAACCGGCTGTTGTTGAGTGGTGAGGGCGAGTTTGCCGAGGAAGGCGCGCGGGCGGATGAGCTGCACCGGCGCGACTACGCTTATGTCGTGCCGCTGGACGCGGGCACCTACATGCTGCCCGGCACCGTGCACCAGCTTGTCGGCGCCATGACCCATCCGCTGAACAAGGCCCGCACAGAGCGCGGCGAGCGAAGGGGATATGCGCTGCTGCAACCGCGCATGGAGCAGGCCAACCCAGGCCGCCTGAACCGCTTCGCGCGGCTGATGGCAGGGCTGGGTGGCGTCCCCAGTTATCCCGCCTGTGTGTCCGACGTTTATCAGGACCTGTGTGGCGTGGGCATTTTTGGCGGCAAGGGGATCTATGACCTTCGCGCCTTCGATGAAGCGCTGGCGGGGCGCCTGCCGGATGGTGCGATTTTGAGCCACGATTTGGTTGAGGGCTTGATCGCGGGCGCGGGCGAACTGTGCGATGTGGCGCTGTTCGACGCGTTCCCGGAGACGCCCTCCGGCTATTTTAACCGGCTGAACCGTTGGACGCGCGGCGATTGGCAGTTGCTGCCGTTCATCGGGAAACTGGGCCTGAGCGGTTTCTCCACCTACATGATGGCGGACAACCTGCGCAGGAGCGTCACGCCGGTGTCGGCGCTCGCATCGATGCTGCTGGGGCTGTGGCTGGGCAACGCGCCCGCCCTGCTGATCGGACTGGTGTTCCCGTTCGTGGCCGCGTTGCTGGCGCTGCCTGAGCTGAGGCGGCGGGATTGGGTTTCCTGCGCGCTGAGGCTTTCTCTGTTGCCCGTAGAGTGTTATCAGGTCATCGATGCGATCGTACGGACGCTCCATCGGCTCTATATATCGCGCAAGAACCTGCTGTCATGGGTTACCGCCGCCGACGCCGAGCGCACCGGTGCGGACAACATGATCAAAACGCCGGGCCGCATCGCAGCCATCCTGATGCTGCCCGCGCTGCTGCGGCCGGAGTTCATCCTGCCCACTGTGGCTTTGGCGGCGCTGTTTCTGACCGCCGAAATGCAGGTCGCTAACGGCGCGGAGGATGAGCCCTATCGGTTTGAGGAGGATGAGCGCGAGCTGCTCAAGAACCTGGCGTGGGACACCTGGGCCTTTTTTGCGGCCCATGTGCCCCGCCAAGGCACGGGTCTGCCGCCAGACAACGTCCAACTGAGCCCGCCCACCGGCACCGCGCGCCGCACGTCGCCGACCAACATCGGACTGTACATGGCCGCCTGCCTGTGCGCCTGGAAGATGGAGATCATCGATCAGTCCGAACTGGTCAAGCGGCTCTCGTGCACCACACAGTCGCTGCTCCAACTGCCCAAGTGGCGCGGCCAACTCTTCAATTGGTATGACATCGATACACTGGAGCCACTGCAGCCAAAGTATGTGTCCGCCGTGGACGGCGGCAACCTGGCCGCGTGTATGATGTCGTGTTCCGCGCTGTTGATGACCCTAGGCGGCGACAAGAAGGCCGCCCAGCTGGCTGCAAAGATGGATGAGCTGTGCCGTGCCATGGAGTTTGAGGCGCTGTTTGATCAGAAGCGAAAGCTGTTCGTGATTGGCTGTGACGCGGAGCGAGAGCGGCTGTCCGCGTCCCACTACGACCTGCTGGCCAGCGAGTCGCGCATACTGAGCTTTGCCGCCATGGCCTTGGGCAAGGTGCCGGTCAAGCATTGGGCCAGACTGGGGCGCGGCGTGGCCCGCGCGGGGAAGACGGGTGCGCTGCTGAGCTGGAGCGGAACCATGTTCGAGTACTTGATGCCCGAACTGCTGCTGCGCGCCCCCGCACATTCGTTGCTCGGGGCCACCAACGCGGCCGCCGTCAAAGCGCAGATCGCCGCGGGAGACGATCGCATTTGGGGCGTGTCGGAGTCTGGCTATAACGCGTTTGATTTGCAAATGAACTACCAATACAAGGCGTTCGGGTTGCCGCAGATGTCGCTTCGGGGCGATGCGTTTGAGCCGGTCTACGCGCCATATGCGTCGGTGCTGGCGCTCAGCGTGAGTCCGAAGGCCGCTGCAGCCAACATCCGCGCGATGAAGCGGCAGGGTTATATGGGTGAGTACGGCCTTTATGAGGCGATCGACCGGGCCCCGGAGCGCGTGGCGGACGGTGAGGCGGAACACGTCGTGAAGAGTCACATGGCGCATCATCAGGGGATGATCCTGTGCGCCCTCGCCAACGCGCTGCAGGACGATTTCCTGGTTAAGACCTTCATGGGCAGGCCCGATATTCGCGCCCTGTCGCTGATGCTGTGCGAAAAGCAGTCGGAGACCGGCGGACTTACCAGGCGCCGTGAACAGCACACGCGCGAACTGCCCCTGCGCAGGCCCGCGGCGGGTGCGCAGCGCCGAGGCGATCCAGAATCCACTGTGCCCGACAGCCAGCTTTTGTTCGGCGCAGGCGGCACACTGCAGACCACAGCCACCGGCCAATCGTTCTTCCGCGTGAAGGGCATCATGGCCAACCGCTGGCAGCTCAACCCGCAAGAGGGCGAAGGATTCTATGTGCACGTCAAGCTGGCGGGTAGGAACGCCAGGCTTGTGCTCAACGGTCCCGTTGAGGGCTTGGACAAAAAGTTTGTGCGAAAGGTCACGTTTGACGCGGGGCAAGCCAGCTGGACCACCAAGTCAGAGGGGCTTGACATGCGGCTCAGCCAGTGTGTTTCGCCTGAGGACGGCGCACTGGTGCAGCATGTGGCGCTGGAAAATCGGAGTGCAAAGTCCCAGAAGATCGAGCTGACCGGCTGCTTTGGCGTGGCGCTCACCAGTCAGGCCGACATGGCCGCGCACCCGGTGTTCCAGAACCTTTTTGTGGAGAGCGGCCACGCGGGCGACCACGCGCTGGTGTTCAGGTGCAGGCCACGAGACGAAAAACGAGCGCCCATGCTGGTCCATGCGCTGTTTGGCGCGAAGGACGAGCCGGTGACTTGCGAGACCGATATGGCGCTGCTGACGGGTCGCGCCGGCTCGCTCGACCGGCCCAATGGCATTGCAAAAAAGCTGACCGGCACGGTGGGCCGCGTGCTCAACCCCTGCTCCGCGCTGCGGGTGCGATTGGAGCTTGCGCCGGGAGAAAAGCGGGAACTGGGCTTTGCCATCGCCATCGCGGAGGGCGAGGACGAGGTGAAAACGCTGATCTCAAGCTACATGACCGACGGCGCGGCCCGGCGTGCACAGATGCTGTCCAAGACACAGGCCCGCGCCATGCTGTCGTTTCTCTCAATGAACGCCCAGCGCCACAACCTGCTGCAGCGCGCTTCCGCGTTTTTGACCATGCCCCAGCAGCGTTTTTTGGAAAATGAGCCCGCAGCGCCCTGCGCCATCAGCGGGCTGTGGGGCCTGGGCATCTCCGGCGATCTGCCCATCATCTCGGTGTTTGTGTCCGGCAAGGAGCAGCTGGAATTGGCCCGTGAGGCCATGCGCGCACACGAGTTCTATCGCGCCATGGGCGTGTGGTGCGACCTGGTGCTGGTGAATGAATACGGCAACAACTATGAGCAGCCCGTGCGCGATGCGCTGCGGGACATGGCGCAGTCCAGCCATCTTCGCGAGTTGGTGGGTGAACCGGGCGGCGTGTTCCTGCTGGAGGGCGCGACGCTGATGGACACCCAGCGCCAGTTGCTGCGCTGTGTTTCCGCGCTGTGCCTGGTGGGCGGCGAGGGCAATCTGAATCTGCAGCTGGCCCGGCGGCTGAACAGAAAACCGGAGCCCCAGCCGCAATACAAGGCGTTCGCGGAGGTCGACCAGGCGCTGGCCCCGCTGCCGCTGCAGAATGAAAACGGTTGGGGCGGTTTTGCGGAGGCCGGAGAGCGCTATGTCATCGAGCTGGCTCCACAATCGCCCACCCCCGCGCCATGGTGCAATGTCATCGCCAGCGGCCAGTTTGGCACACTGGTGACCGAGCGAGGCGGCGGGGTCACCTGGCAGGGCTCCAGCCGGTCGGGACGGCTGACGCCTTTTGTGAACGATCCATTGCGTGAGGGATTCACCGAGCGCCTGTATCTGGTGGAGGGCGACAAGCGCCTTTCGCTGCTGCCCGGCGGCAATCCGCGCGCCAGGTATCGCGTGACGCATGGCACGGGCTACACAGAGTTCCAGGCAGAAGCAGCGGATCTGTGCTGGACGGTGACCGTGTTCGTCGATGAAAAGCGGCCCGTGAAGTGCTTCTGGCTGAGGCTGCAAAACCGCTCGGTTCAGCCGCGTCAGCTGACCGTACAGGCGGAGGCGGACTTTTTGATGGGCACTACCCTCGATGATGCGCGGTTGGCGCGGATCACCCGCGAGGGCAACCTGCGGTTCGCCCGCGGCGCGATGGCCGGCGTGGGATTCCTCTGCGCGCCCGACGCGGAGTTTTCATTGCAGCCAAAGGCGGAGGTCCAGCAGGAGGTGTTGCTGGGCTGGGCCAGCGATGCGCTGGAAGCCCGGGCGCTCATTTCCGCTTGGCAGTCCGAGGGCGGTGCGAACCACCAGTTCACAGCGGTTCGGGACGCCTGGGCAGATCGGTTGAACGCGCTCATCCTGAACACGCCGGACGCGCTGATGAACGCCATGGTGTCGCGCTGGTTGCCCTATCAGTCTCTGTCGTCCAGGGTGTATGGCCGCACCGGTTTTTATCAGCCCGGCGGCGCGTATGGATTCCGCGATCAATTGCAGGACATGCTCTGCCTGATCGACCTGTGCCCGGACCAGGTGCGCGGACACATCATGGTGTCGGCAGCGCACCAGTTTGAGGAGGGTGACGTGATGCACTGGTGGCACCCGGAGCGCACCGGTGTACGCACGCGCATCTCTGACGACCTGCTCTTCCTGCCTTACGTCGCCGCGTACTATGTGCTGGAGACGGGGGACAGGGACATTCTGAGCGAGTGTGCGCCATACCTGAAGGCGGATGAGCTGAAGGATGGCGAGCACGACAACTATCACACGCCGCATGTGTCCGAGCGAGTGGAACCGCTGCACGAGCACTGCATGCGGGCCATCCGCAGGGCAGCTAAGCGGGGAAAACACGGGCTGTGTCTCATGGGCGGCGGCGACTGGAACGACGGCATGAATCGCGTCGGCGACGAGGGTGAGGGTGAGAGCGTGTGGCTGACGGAGTTCCTGTCTGCAACATGCGAACTGTATGCGCAACTCTGCCCTGCCAGCGAGGAAAAGGAGGAACTTCTGGGGCTTAGTCAGGATTTGAAGGCTTCTGTGGAGGAAAACGGTTGGGATGGCCACTGGTATTTGCGGGCCTACCATGACAATGGCGACCCCATGGGCAGTGCGAACAACTGCGAGGATGGTTGTCGAATTGACGCCATCGCCCAGAGTTGGGCGGTGCTGGCCGGCCTTAACAAGGAGCGCGCCCTGGAGGCCATGGACCAGGTTTGGAAGCAGTTGGTGTCGGAGCCGTTTCAATTGGTGCGGCTGCTGACCCCGCCGTTTGACAATCCCAAGAACGTGCCCGGCTACATCATGGGCTATCCGCCCGGCGTCCGCGAAAACGGCGGCCAGTACACCCACGCCGCGTGCTGGGTGGTCTGCGCTTACGCCCAGTTGGGCGATGCCGAGCGCGCATGGGCCGTGGCGCGCATGCTGATGCCCTACAACCACAGCAGAGACCCGGACAGCGCGGCGCGATATCGCGTGGAGCCCTACGTACTGGCCGCGGACATCTACGGCGAACCGCCCCACGAGGGCCGCGGCGGCTGGACCTGGTACACGGGCGCGGCGGCGTGGCTGACACGGGCCGTGGTGAAGTACCTGATGGGCTACGAAAGAAGAGGGCGCGAAGCAAAGCTCGACGCGCTGCTGCCGCCGGAATGGAACGAGGCGGCGCTCAGTGTGCGCGTGGGCGCGAGCCGGTATCGGTTGATCGCCAGGCGCGGCTTGAAGGTCGTGGCGCTCGACGGAAAGGCGATCGTGGGCAAGACCATCGAGCTGATCGACGACGGCAAGGACCACGAGGCGGTTTTTCCGCCCAGAGTGGGTTTACAACGATAGGTCGGGTGTGGCATAATGGAGTGAGTAAGGCGGGTATGATTATCGGACCGCCGCTCGCCACACGGTGTCATCCTGAGCGCAAGCGAAGGACCTCCCCCCGTGGAGGATGTCGCCCACGGGCGGGGAGATCCTTCGCTTCGCTCAGGATGACAACCGATCAGGACCCACATTCACGTACGCTATACCAAAGGAGCCGCCGCATGCTGAACCTCCCCAACATCCTGACCTGCTTTCGCATGGTCCTGGTGCCGCTGTTTGCCTACTGCTATTTCTTCGTCAAGCCCACCTGGATCGCGCTGGTTCTGTTCGTGATCGCCAGCCTGACGGACTTTCTGGACGGTTATCTGGCCCGCAAATGGAACCAGATCACCGACTTTGGCAAACTCATGGACCCGCTGGCCGACAAGCTGATGACCGTCACGATGATGGTCTGTTTGGCCTGCACCAACCGCATCCCCTGGTGGGTTGTGATCGTGATGGTGGCAAAGGAGCTGCTGATGCTGCTGGGGTCCAGCTTCATGCTGAAGCACAAGGTGGTCGTTTCCGCCAACATCTGGGGCAAGCTGGCCACCGTGCTGTTCATCGTGGCGCTGGTGTTCGCGTTCCCCTGGCATGACAGCGCGCTCGTATACAACCTCGGCACGAGCATCCTGTACGCTGCCGTGGCCATATCCCTGCTGGCGATGGGGATCTATGCCGTGCAGGCCTATCAGAGTTTGCGTGAGCAAGGTTGAGGTAGGGTTGCCGCAGAGCGCAAGAACTTAAAGCTGTTCGCAGCTTGACGAGTGCGTGGTTTCGGGCTATAATTGGTACATCATATCCATATTGCCGATGACGAAGAGGGAGTAGGCGAGAGCGGAGCCATCAGAGAGGGCAGCCCACCGGCTGAAAGGTTGCCCAAGGCCAGCGCACGTCGAAGGGTCGCTTCCGAGGCTGCCGGGCGAATGGGAGTAGTTCGGCGGGGCGCGCCCCGTACAGCGCTATTGAGGTCATGGGCACGATGCGCCCATGGCGAAATAAGGTGGTAACGCGGAGCGATTCGCCCTTTTGTTGGGGCGGATCGCGTTTTTGATTTGAAGGAGGCTATACAACCATGCAGCAGAAACCTTTTGAGATGGACAAAGCATTCGCGCCGCAGCCGGTGGAGGCGCGGCTGTACGAGGCCTGGGAGCAGTCCGGCCATTTTACGCCCGAGCGCGTCCCCGGCAAAAAGCCGTTCGTGATCATGATGCCGCCGCCGAACATCACCGGCCAGCTGCACATGGGTCACGCGCTGGACGAGTTGCCCCAGGATATTCTGGTACGCTATCACCGCATGCTGGGCGAGCCCACGCTGTGGCTGCCGGGCACGGACCACGCGTCCATCGCCACGGAAGTGAAGATCGTGGACGCGCTGAAGGCCGAGGGCAAGGTGAAGCAGGACCTGGGCCGCGATGCGTTCCTCGAGCGCGCTTGGGACTGGCGCAACGAATACGGCACCCGCATCACCCGCCAATTGCGCCGCCTCGGCTGCAGCTGCGACTGGACCCGCGAGCGGTTCACCATGGACGCGGGGTTGAACAAGGCCGTGAACGAGGTGTTTGTGCGGCTGTATGAAAAAG
>JAVBTW010000171.1:0-2640 GCA_031555975.1 Eubacteriales bacterium | reverse complement strand
CGGATGGATACCTTTGCCGTCCACGATGGCAGGGATCTCCACCACCATGCCCGGCTTCAGGTTCGGCGCGAAGCCCGCGTTCGGCACATTCACCGCGCCAATGCGGCAGGGCTTGTCGAATGTGATCGCCTCGGCAATCGGAATGCCATACTCATTGGAGCCATGAAGCTTGCCGCCGCTGAGGGCAAAGCTCTGCTGGAACCCAGGGTCACCCGCATTCGGGTCCGGCGCCTTGGGGAACAGCTCGCGCGAAGTCGGGTTGGAAGAGAAGCTGTAAACGAACTCCGGCACCGGATCGCCATGCCATGGATCGGCAGTCACCGGATCAAAGAAGTATTGGATCTTGGTGGACGCCAGCATCTCGTCCGACCAGGCGATGTATTCGCCGATGTGATTGGTGCCCGGATAGGGATACAGCCCATATGTGCGCAGCATCAGCCGCGACAGGCCGATCTCATCCCAGTGGGCAAGCCAGTCAATCTTTCGCTCCTGTGCGCGCAGCAGCGGATACAGGTCCTCGCCCGTGCCCTTGCGCTGGATGCGCGTGAACCAGCCAAAATGGTTCAAACCGCACACGTCCGCGTCGATCTCTTCCTTTGGAATGCCCATCACCATCTCCAACTGATCCATGCCCATGCCCTCTCCATGGCACAGGCCAACGACCTTGACCTTGGTCAGCTTTGAAATGGCCTCGACGAGCTTTGCCTCGGGGTTGGTGTAGTTCAGCAGATAGGCATTTGGACAGATCTCTTCGATCGCCTTGGCGATGTCAAGCATCGGGCCCATGTTGCGCAGCGTATGGAACATGCCGCCCGGGCCGCCGTTTTCGCCATAGACCTGGCGGAATCCGTAGCGGCGCGGAATGTGAAAGTCCATGGACCAATAGCGATAGCGATCCACCTCGATTGCGGTGATCACAAAGTCCGCGCCTTCAAGGGACTTGCGCAAATCGGTGGTCGCCGACAGCACACAGTCGCGCCCCGAAACCTTGATGGCCTCACGAGCAAAACCTTCGGAGACTCGCAAGGCCTCCTCCGCGATGTCCATCAGGCAGATTTCCAGCTTGAGCCTGCCGAGAGGCTCGCTCAACAGGATGTCAGAAACCGTGGCCGGACAAAAACAGATGCTACCCGCACCAATGATGGTGAACTTGACCTGGTTAGCCATGCGTTAGCCCCTCCTCCAGATTATTCATTTCTAAAGTTTCTTAAATTATATCACTTCCCTTTATTGGTGTCAACACGCGATTTATCACTCAAGCGCCTGGGACCTGACGTTGTGAACTGAAGCCAGTCGGCCATCTGTCTGCTCACCTCCATGGCTCTGATGGCGCAAAAAAGCAGACCACCGCCTAGGATGATCCGCCTCGTGTTCCCTCTCGACCAATTCGGGATGCCCGATCGGCTCGAGATCGCGTTGGCTGCCAAGCAATTGCCGGTCCGCTTTGAGGGATGATCTGTCGCCTGACGAATGCACGATCTGATTCTCCGCAGCTACCATTTGGGGTGCATTGCGGGGCACCGCAGATTGGCCTTGGCGGCGCGCAGTTCCACAAAGCAACCGCATTGGCGGCACAGGCCGTTGATCAGTTCGTCACACGATTGGCACGCGTCAAGCCGCGCCCGATAAATTTCTGGCGCGGCTTGGTTGTCTTGGGGGATGGCGAAAAGCCACTCCTGCATCAGCAGATAAAGCGGGCGCTCATCCTCCATGTCCGCGAGCAGGCAGCGGCGGCAGATCACCTGCATGTGATCTCTGCCACGCTGCACGCGGGCAGGTTGATTGTCAGCTTGCCGCCGCCGACATTCGCGCCGTCAAACGGCTTCACGCACACATGATTTTGTGCGCCGAAGTCGTTGAGTGCGTCCATCGCACCGGTCAGGATGCGACCGGAAACGGCGCTTACTTCCATGCCCGCCAGCTCCACTTGGGTTTGGGCAGCCTGCGCAGCGCTGGTGTTGGCGATGGTCAGCGTCAGGACGCCGTCCTTCACCGAGGCGCTGGCGGACAACTGCGGTACGCCGTCGGCGGACTTTGATACGCCGTCCAGGTGGATGTCCAGGCCCAGCGCGTCTTGATGCGCCTTGTACAGGTCGAATACGTGATAGGTGGGCGTGAGCACCATCTTGTCGCCCTCGGTCAGGATCACCGACTGCAGCACGTTCACGGTCTGCGCCAGGTTCGCCATCACGACGCGGTCGCAATGGCTGTTGAAGATGTTCAGCGTCAGCGCCGCCACCAGCGCGTCGCGCATGGTGTTTTGCTGGAATAGGAAGCCCGGGTTGGTGCCCGGCTCCACATCGTGCCAGGTGCCCCACTCGTCCACGATCAGCCCGACGCGGTGCTCCGGATCGTGGCGGTTCATGATCTGCAGGTGGTTGGACACCAATGCCTCCATCACCAGCGCCTTGCGAAGCGTGGTGTAATATTCCTCTTGCGTGAACGACGTGGCGCTGCCCTTGTGCTGCCAAGTGTCCATTATGGTGTAATAGTGCAGCGTGATGGCGTCCGCGTACTTGCCCGCGTTCTTCATCAGCACTTCGGTCCACTCGTAGTTGCTGTCGTTTGGGCCGCAGGCTATTTTCACCAGCTTTTTGTCGCCGTAATTGTGGAAGTATGTGTGGTTGAGCCTTTAGTGTT
>JAVBTW010000143.1:0-4240 GCA_031555975.1 Eubacteriales bacterium | reverse complement strand
TCGCCCGTGGACCCCCACTGCGACTGTCCGCTCTGCAAACACCATTCCCGCGCTTTTCTCCATCACCTGTTCAAGGCGGGTGATTCCCAAGCGTACCGGCTGGCGACGGCACACAACCTGCGCTTTTACGCGCGCCTGATGGAGTTGATCCGCGATGACTGAACGAGAAACGGCTTCGCTGCAAGCGCTGAAAGCGTCGAAAAAATACGGCGGGATCTGCGCGGAGACGGTTGACCGGGTGTTTGCGGAGGCGCTGAGCAAGCATCGAAGCTTGAAGGATGCAGACAAGGCCGCGCGGTCGGTATTGCACCAGATCACAGGCGCGTTCATGACGCCAGTGCAAATCAAAGCGGCACGAAAACTGCTTGCAGCGCATGCCGCCGGAGATGGGGCGGCGCTGACACAGACACTCAGTCTGCATGCGTCGACTGCCGAAAGGCTTCCGTTGTTGAGCGATCTCTACGGTCGGGTTTTCGATGTGACCGGCAGGCCGGACATGATTCTGGACCTGGCGTGCGGGCTGAATCCGCTCTATTTGGGCAGCATGGGGCTCTCCGTGCGCGGCGTGGACATCGGCGGTGACCAAGTCGCGCTGGTCAATGACTGGGCGCGTCAATGCGGCTGGGATGTCAGCGCGCGGACGGCGGACTTGTGTGTTGACGGCCCTCTGGAACGCGGAGACCTGGCGCTGATGATGAAACTGCTGCCGGTGCTGGAGACACAGAAAAAAGGCGCAGCGCGGGCACTGCTGGCCCGCGCGCCCGCGCGTTGGCAGTTGGTCACATTTCCAACGCGCACACTGGGTGGCCGGGGCGTGGGGATGGAGGCAAACTACACGCGCTGGTTTGAAGACCATTTGCCCGAATCGCATCGGATTGTTGACCGATTCACACTGACAAACGAACTGTGTTATATCACGGAGGCAGAAAATGGCTGAACTGTTGGTGGTCGCAACCCCCATTGGCAATCTCACAGACCTGAGCCCGCACATGGCCGCGGCGCTTTCGCGTTGTGATCTGGTGGCCGCGGAGGACACGCGCGTGACGATGAAACTGCTGAACCACCTTCAGCTCAGCAAGCCGATGGTGTCCTGCCACCGCCATAATGAGGCAAAAAAGGCGCCCGACATCGTGCGCCGCATGTTGGATGAGGACTTGGTCGTGGCGCTGACGAGCGATGCGGGCACACCCGCGATCTCAGACCCCGGCGTGGAGTTGGTGCGCGCCTGCCACGAGGCGGGGATCAGAGTGACGCCCATCAGCGGGCCTTCAGCGGGGATCGTGGCGCTGAGCGCGAGCGGGTTTGACGCACGGGAGTTCGTGTTTTACGGGTTTCTGCCCAGGGAAAAGAAGCCGCTGCGGGAAAAACTTGGGGCGATGCGCTCCGGTGTGCCGGTGGCGGTGGTGTACGAGTCGCCGCACCGGGTGGTGGATTTGATGGCGGAGGTTGGCAAGGCGCTTCCCGAGGCCAGGGTTTGCGTCTGTTGTGATCTGACAAAGAAGTTTGAGCTGATTTTGGTTGGCTGCGTGGCCGACGTGCTGGCACGGATGCAGGCAAACCCGAACGTCGAAAAGGGCGAGTATGTGGTGGTGCTGGACCTGTCAGGCGTCCCCAAACCTGCCGAGGAATCCGTCCGGCTCAGCGCCGCCCAGTCGATTCTGCAGCGGATGCTGGATGGAGAGGACTTGACAGAGGCGGCGACAGCCTCGATCGAAACCGGCCTGCCCAGAAACGAAGTCTACAAAGCCAAGCTCCAAATCAAGCAACGATTCGGCCTGTAGGTCCGTCCGCGCTGGGTAAACAATGATGACGGGGCAGCCCGTCGCAACTGAGTTCAGCGCCTACTTGGATCCTCCTGTGTCCGTGCGCAGCTTTTCCAGCACTTGGGCGCCCTTCATCTTTGCCAACCGCCGCGCCGCATCGCCGTTTTCGCGCTGACAGACCGCCCGGTATTCGCAGGCCGCGCAGGCCTCCCAACCGCCCAACTCCACGGGTCGCCGCGCAATCCCGCCCGCCTTCAGCGCGCCATAGACCTCGCCCGCCTTCCGCACCGTATGGTCCATCAGCAGTTGCACGTCCTCTGCCTTCATCACGCCATCACCCGATACGGGAAGCACTTCCTGTGGCCTGTCGCTCATCGCGGCCTTGACCGCGTCGTCCTTCACCATCACGCCCCGAAGTTTCAACTGCTTCGCCCGCTCTTGTTCCACCTCATCCTGCGTCCGCGCCTCCGTGTCTACCACCCTGTCCGACACATTGAAATAAAAAGCCCCCGCAGGCTTGCCGCCTTGCAGCCTCGTCGCCGCCGCCAGGTACACCATCAGCTGCATCTGCAGCCCATAGTACACTTCCGAGAGGTTCAGCGTCTTGCCGTTCGTCTTGTAATCAATCACGCGCAAATACTTGCCGCCTTCACTGTCCCAGCCGTCCACACGGTCAATCCGTCCACCCAGCCGGGCGACGCTATCCAGCTCGATGCTCGGTTCCTGTTTCCCGAAATCGATCTCCAAGCCCACTGGTTCAAACTCGCTGCCGCGCAGCTGGTTCACCACCGTCGCCGCCGCGCGCCGCGCCACATCGCGCAGTTCCCTGCCCAGCGCCCGCGCCACGGCGCCTTCGCCCAGTGATTCTCGGACCACGTTCTGAAGCAGCGCGTCCGTCACCAGGTCCATCTGCGCCATCGACGCCTGTGCTTCCATCTCGTTCAATCGCGCGCCATTCTTTTCAATGAATTGCTCCATCGCTCTGTGATAAAAATCGCCCGTATCCCGAGGCGTCAGTTCAAAAACGCGAAACTCCTCCGGGCGCAGCGCATACCGAACAAAGTGTTTGTATGGACACGCCGCGTACGCCTCCAACCGCGTGATGCTCACCTCGCCGAGGTCGCCAAACAGTCGCGCCGCCAGTTCTCCCGGCAGCGTCTCCGGCTCGCTGAGATGGTCGTCCACCGTGTCCTCGCCCAAGGCGTCACGAACCGCAATCAGGTATGGATCGTCCGGCGTCTCGCGCAACATGGCAGGCAACCGGTTCATCGCGCTCAGCGGCGCATTTAGCCGCATGTGGCGCATGCGACGGTCCGCATCCGCAAGCGATTGACCTCCGCGCTCGTTCAGCCGATCCGCGAAAACGCGCTTGATCTGCGCGACCAGCGTGGCGCGCTTGACCGCCTCGCCCCGCGCGTTGCTCATGGGATGGCTCAACAGCAGATAGCTTTCGGTGAACGACAGCGCCGCCTTGATCGACGCCTGTGTCAGTCGGAGCCTGTCCTTCGCGCTCAGCGCGGACGTCAGCGACATGTCGCCCAGCGCGGCCTGGTCGGCCTCACTGAGCAGTGCTGCGTCGGACTGCGCGCCCTGGTCCGTCAAGCCCAGGATCAGCAGTGCCTTGACGTCCTGGCCCTTCATATGGTCCGCACTGCCGCACACCACGGCGTCACCGGACTGGGGCAACGGCTTCACCTCCGCTACAGCCAGTGCCCGCTCCATCATCTGGGCACACTCGCGCAGGCTGAACTTCTCACCCTGAAGCAATTCTGCCATCTGGTCCATCGCGGCAAGCATCTTTGTATAGACTTGCGGCCCTTCGGCAGCCCATTCCGGCTGATGCATGTCCAAAAGTCGCCGCTGATTGTGCTCGATCTGGCCGCAGAGGTCCAGTCGGTCCAGAAAATTGAACACATGGGTCAGCACGGCGCGCACGTCGTGTTCCCCCTTGCAGTCGTGCTCAAGGTCCAACACCGGACCGGCGACGGCCGCGCGCCAGTCCTCAAACACGGATTGGTCATCGCTCAAGTATCTGAGCGGGTTCTTCAGCGCGTTACCCCTGAGTCCGCGGGTGAGGATGTGGTTGATCAGCAGGTCCAATTGGTCGTCGCGAAGCCCCGTATATCCGCTGCGCAGGTAGGTCACCATGTCCTCTGTGCGCCACCCATGCGTGGCCAGCCTCAGCGCCGACAGCAGGCATTGCGCTGCTGGATGACGGTCTGCGGGCCTGGATGTGGGCAGAAAAAGCGGCACGTCAGAAAGCGCAAACGCGCGCCTGAGCGCACTCATCCCGGCATCGTCCAGGTTCTGAACCATCACCGCCAGCTCCCGCCAGCGCCAGCCGCGGTCCATGGCCAACTGCCGCACCAGCGACGCGGCGAATTCCGCCTCGTCCTGCGGATTCTTCGCAGCGGTCAGTTGGACATGCGTCGGTGGGACGGGCGACGGAAACTGCGGTATACAAAACAGCTCGCGCT
>JAVBTW010000258.1:0-18465 GCA_031555975.1 Eubacteriales bacterium | reverse complement strand
GGATTGCGGTCAATTCGCCATCCCCCGTCGTGGCGAAATCGCGGAAAATGACGTGCCCGGACTGTTCTCCGCCGAAGTCATATTCCTCCTGCAGCATCTCTTCCAGCACAAATCGGTCGCCGACCTTGGTCGCGATGAAATTGATCCCGTGCTCCTCACAGAACTTGATAAAGCCCAGGTTCGTCATGATCGTGCCTACGACGGTGTTCTTGTTCAGCTTGCCTCGCTGCTTCATGTCCAGCGCGCAGATGGCCATGATGTAGTCGCCGTCGAGCAGGTTGCACTTGCTGTCGATCATCAGACAACGGTCCGCATCACCGTCAAAGGCCACGCCCGCCTCCAATTTGTGTTCCAACACATAATCGCGCAGCGCCTCCATGTGCGTGGAGCCACAGCCATCATTGATGTTCACGCCATCCGGTTTATCAAACAGGAAGTCACACTCCGCGCCAAGGTCGGTGAACAGCTTCTTTGCGGTTGCGCTGGCCGATCCATTGGCACAGTCCACCGCCAACCGCATGCCGGTCAGCGTGTGGGAGACGGTGCTCTTCAAGTGGTCCACATAGTCCTTGCAGGCGCTGTGGCGGTATGTGACCTTGCCAATCTCGGCGCCAAGCACCACCTGCGGCGCAATCTCCCGCCTGCTGTCCAGCACGATACTCTCAATGCGCTCTTCCAGTTCGTCCGGCAGCTTGTATCCGTCGCCGGAAAAGATCTTGATGCCGTTAAACTCACTCGAGTTGTGTGAAGCGCTGATCATGACGCCCGCGTCGGCCTTGTATTTCATCACCAAGTACGCCACCGCCGGGGTGGGCACCACGCCCAGCGAGATCACATCCGCACCCACCGAACACAACCCGGCAGTCAGCGCGCAGCCCAGCATATCAGAGCTCAGCCGCGGGTCCATCCCCACAGCGACAACCGGCCTGCGCCGGCCACTAGAGAGCACCTGCGCCGTTGCCCGTCCGATCTGCATCGCCATCTCGCAAGTCAATCCCTCGTTCGCCACGCCGCGAACGCCGTCCGTTCCAAACAATCTGCCCATAGCGCTCCTTTCAGGAATGACAATGTGCAATCAGGCGGCCATACCATGCGCATCATGCTGGCCACAATTGCTCACTGTGAATCGTGGTTATCAGCTACGTCCGCTTCACCGCTTCGCCGATGCCCTTATATATGCAGTCCTCCGGCACCATGCCGCGCACATTGGACGTCGGGTATACCTGGCCCCGGCGCCCGACGACCGTCCCTGGATTGAGCACCGCGTTGCAGCCGATCTCGGCATGATCGCCCAGGACCGCGCCAAACTTGCGCAGCCCCGTCTCGATCTCCACGCCCGCTGCCTTGACCACCACGTTCCTCTTGTCCGCCTTCACATTTGACAATATGGAACCTGCGCCCATGTGCGCCATGTGCCCCAGAATCGAGTCACCCACATAGTTATAGTGCGGTACCTGGCATCCGTCAAACAGCACACTGTTCTTCAATTCCGTAGAGTTGCCCACTACCGCGCCCTTGCCCACAATGACGCTGCCCCGGATGTATGCACAGTGGCGAATTTCCGCGCCTTCGTCGATCACGCACGGCCCTTCGATGCAAGCAGAGGGCGCAACCCGCGCCGTTTCATGCACCCACACACCCGGCGCAATCTCGCGAAAATCCGCACCCAACGAACCCGAAAGCGCCGACAGAAACGTTTTGATCTTCGGCAGCGCTTCCCATGGATAGGTCAGGTCCTCAAACATCACCTGTGCAATGGTATGTTGAAGGTCCAGCAGTTGGCTTATGTAAAGTGTTGGTCCCTCCAAATGCGTCCCCTCCGTCCTCCCAGATTCATAGTAGGATTATACCATATCGCGCCCCGATTGGGAACCAACTCACGGAAATCTCGGCCAAACACATCGGTAAATTAACAAAATCCCCTTTACAAACACCAACGGATCTGCTATAATAATTTTCGTTCCCAATGAGGAACGCGACTGGGGCATTAGCGCAGTTGGTAGCGCGTTTGAATGGCATTCAAAAGGTCAGGGGTTCGACTCCCCTATGCTCCACCAAGATTTCGTCCATAAGCGACAGCTTGTGGACGATTTTCTTTCATATATTGCACAAACTCCAGCCTGCGGTTGGGTTTACCGTCCCGCAAATTCAAGCATATCCCGGTTAATCATCGCCCGTTACCAATCGTTCTAAACAAAAGCGCCCCTCGCAACGAGAGGCGCTCAGCTTTATTGAATCTGAGCGATCTACTGTTTCATCTGGTGCAGTACTTGTTTTTCCTCGGGCGTTGATTCTCGCGGCGGCGCATCTCTTAGCGCTCGCGGTCGTTTTGGCGCTCCAGGTTCTCGGCCTCGGTCATTGGCACAGGCAGTGGCGTTGCGGATCCGTCGCCGCTGCGCCTGCGGGCCGGGCAAGCTGCTTTTACGCTTCGGCGATGCACTCGATCTCGACCAGTCCGCCGAGCGGGAGCTTCGCGACTTGCACACAGCTGCGCGCCGGGAAGTTGCCCTCGAAATAGCCCTCATAGATTTTGTTCACGGTCGCAAAGTCCGCCAAGTCCTGTACGAAGATTGTGCATTTAATGGCATTCTGATAGCCGCTGCCAGCCTCTTTCAGGATCGCGCCCAGGTTCTTCATGGCTTGATGTGCCTGGGCTTCAATTCCCTCTGCGAGCTTGCCGGTGGCCGGATCCAGGCCCAATTGGCCGGAGGTGAAGATGCAACTGCCGGTCTTGATGGCCTGCACGTACGGGCCGACTGCGGCGGGCGCGTTGTTCGTGTGGATGATGGTCTTGCTCATTTGGGATCACTCCTATCGATAGATTTGGTGCGGTTCGCCCGCCGCTGTCATCCTGTGCGCAAGCGAAGGACCGCCCCGTCGTGAGGCGACTGCCTCCATGTCGGAGCATCCGTTCACGCGGGGGAAGGTCCTTCGCTGCGCTCAGGATGACAAAACGAAAGAGCGCTGCACTCCTATGCGGTTAGTGTTTCGACACAGGCTCCGCTTATTCCTCCATCCGGGCCTTTTTGCCGGGCAGAATCTGGTTCAGCAACAGCGCCATAACGGTCGCGATGACCACAGGGCTCTTGCCGAAAATCGTGGTGACGACTGCCGGGAACTGGCCTATGGAGGCGGACGCCTGCCAGATGCCGACGCCCAGCGCCACAGACAGGCCCACAATCTGCATGTTGCGATAGTTCATTTCCTGGCTGGTGATCAGCTTGATGCCGGTCATGGCGATCATCGAGAACACGGTGATCGTCGCGCCGCCCAGCACGCACTGCGGGATGGTCGTCAGCAATGCGGAGAACTTTGGAAAGATACCCGCCAGCAAAATGAACACCGCGGTCAGGCCAAACACCACGCGGTTCACGACCTTCGTGGTCACGACGATGCCCACGTTCTGGGAATAGGTCGCACTCGGCAGACCGCCGAAGAACGAAGCGATCAAGTTCGTCGCGCCATAGGCCACGATGCCGCCCTGCAGTTCGTCGTCGGTGGGCTCGCGGTCCATCCCACCCACGGTGGTGCCGGTAAAGTCGCCGATGGCCTGGATGGAGTTGATGAAGAACAGCAGCCCGATTGCAACGCATGCGCCGACATCAAATTGCATGCCGAAGGGCAACACCTGCGGCAGCGCGAACACGCCCGCATTGGAAACGGCAGCAAAGTTGACCATGCCGAAGCACATCGCGACCAGATAGCCGCAGATCATGCCGATCAAAATCGAGGCCAACTTGGCAATGCCCTTGGCCCAGTGGTTCAGGCACACCGTCACGGCCAGCGTAATGATCGCCACCAGCCAGTTCTGCCACGATCCGTACAGCATCGACGCCACGATGCGGCCCGCATCCAGCGCGGCCTGGTTGTTGCCGGTACCGCCCGCCATGTAGTTGACGGCGGTCGGGTACAGCGACAGGCCGATGGTGAATATGACCGTACCGGTGATGATCGGCGGGAAGAATCGGCGGATTTGCTTGATAAAGATGCCCGTTAGCACCGCAACGACGCCGCCAACCGCGAGCGCGCCCGCAATGTAAGCCAAGCCCAGTCCGTTCTCATTGCCCGCGATGCCCTGCAGGCTGGGCAGGTACGCGAAGCTGATGCCCATGATGACCGGCAGACCGGCGCCAAACCGAAACCCGGTCTTGCCGCCGATGGGGAACACCTGCAGTAACGTCTGGATGGCCGCGATGACCAGAGACGACTGGATCAGCAGCACTTTCTGTGCCTGATCCAATCCGAGCTGGCTGATGTTGCCAATGATCAGCGCGGGCGTCACGCAGCCGACGATCATCGCGACCAGATGCTGCAGTGACATGGGGATAACCTGTCCAATGGGCGGGACGCCGTTGAGGTCAAACAGGGTCGGCTTGGTCTGTCCGGTGGTCTTCTGTGACATGGGGAGGTCCTCCTTGTATATTGATGCTTTTGCATAGAGACGCGCCGTTTGGTCACTTCCGGTAGGCGGTGTGGTCGATGGGCAGCTTGGTCCGGAATTCACCGTCCACGCGGTACGCTGCCAGGGCTGCGGCGGGCGCAGTCGGTATTGCGGAGATCTCGCCAACACCCTTTGCGCCAAAGGTCATCTGGTCGTCGGTGCCCTTGCCAACGAAGATCACGTCGATTTCCGGTGCGTCGGTGGCGCGCAGCAGGCCCAGCGTAGCGTACTTGCTCTGAACATACCCGTTGTCCATCACAAAGTCTTCCGTAAGACCATAGCCGAGGCACATCAGCACACCGCCCTCGACCTGGCCTTCGCAGGCCTTGGGGTTGACGACCTTGCCGACGTCGTGCGCGGCCACGACCTTCGTGACCTTCTTGGTCTCGTCCATGATGACCACGTGCACCGCATAGCCGTACGCCACATGGCTGACGGGGTTGGGCTTGTCCGAACCCATCGGGTCGGTCACGCCGCTGTACTCGCCATAGAACTCCTGGCCCTCCAGGTCTGAAAGACACTTTCCGGCGTCGAGCGCCGCTTTTAGGAATTGCGCGGCCACCCGCGTCGCCTCACCGGTAAAAACGGTCTGGCGGCTGGCTGTCGTAGTGCCGCTGCTGGGGGTCAGTGCGGTGTCAGGCCGCTCATGAACGATCTGATCCGAAGAGAGGCCCGTCACCGTGCACACGATCTGGGTGCAAACAGTGGCCATGCCCTGTCCGATGCAAGCGGCGGACGTGCGGGTGTGCACCTTGCCGTCCACAATCACCAGCTTACAGCGGCCAATGTCCGGCAGGCCCACACCAAGTCCGGAGTTCTTCATCGCGCCCGCGATGCCCGCGTACGGGTGCTGCTCATAGACGTCTTTCACGGCGTCAAGGCACTCCGCATACGCGGTGTCCGGACCGGCGATCTGACCGTTGGGCAGTTCTTGACCGGGCAAAATGGCGTTGCGGCGCCTGATCTCCCAGGGTGAAATGCCCACCTTCTCGGCCAACAGGTTCAGATTCTGCTCGGCAGCAAAGCAGCTTTGGGTCACGCCGAACCCACGGAACGCACCACCGGGCACGTTGTTGGTGTATACGCAGATGCCGGTGATGTCCACATTTTGGAAGTGATAGGGTCCGCCGCAGTGCGTGCAGGCGCGCTGCAACACAGGCCCGCCCAGAGAGGCATACGCGCCGCAGTCGGACACCAGCATGGCCCGCATGGCCAGCAGCTTTCCATCCTTGTCGCAACAGGTGGTGACGTCCATCTCCATGGCATGGCGCTTTGTGTGGATCTCGAGGCTTTCCTGGCGACTGAACTTGACCTTGACGGGCTTCTGAGTCGCCCATGCCATCAGTGCCGCGTGGTGCTGCACCGACATGTCCTCCTTGCCGCCAAATCCGCCGCCCACCAGCTTGGACTGACTGCGCACCATCGACGGATCGAGCTTCAGCATCCGTGCGATCTCTTTTTGCTCGTCATACACCGACTGCGACCCGGTGTACAGCAGCAGTCCGCCTGGGTTTTCCGGGTCCGGCATGGCGATGGCGCACTCCGGCTCCATGCAGGCATGGTCGGTCTGCGGTGTAGAGTAGTGCGTGGTGACCGTATACGCGGCTTCGGCCAGCGCCTTATCCACATCGCCGCGCTGAAGAACCTGTTTCGAGAGCAGGTTGCCCTTTTCATGCAGCAGCGGCGCGCCTTCTTTCAAGGCCTCCTGGGGATTGGTGACGGGCGTGAGCGCCTCATACTCGACCTCCACCAGCCCACAGAGCGTCTCCAGCGTGTCTTTGCGCTTGCCGGCTACCAATACGATGGCGTCTCCGACATAGCGGGTGACATCGCCTTCTGCAATCAGCACGTCCCAGTCCTGAATGATGTGTCCGGTCTTGTTGAACGGCACGTCCTTCGCGGTCAGCGCCTGGACATAGTCCGGATGCGCTTCCGCCTTTGAGGTGTCGATCCTGAGCACCTTGGCGCGTGGATACTTGGAGCGCACCGCCTTGGCATAGATCATGCCCGGCACGATGATGTCGTCTACGTACGCGCCCGTGCCCAACACCTTTTCGTCACTGTCCACGCGCACGAAGTGCTGTCCGACCTTGCTTGTGTCTTCGCCCTTTTCCGGTATGGACTTGTGCTCACGGATGTACTCTGCGGCCATGAGGATGGCGTCCTCAATCTTGACATAACCGGTGCAGCGGCAGATATTGCCCTTGATGGCGGCCTTGACGTCTGTGCGGCTGGGGTTCTGGTTCACATCGATCAGCGCTTTCGCGCTGATGACCATGCCGGGGATGCAGAACCCGCATTGCACCGCGCCTGCCTCACCGAAGCAATGGGTGTACACTTCCTTTTCTCGGCTTGACAGTCCCTCTACAGTGACGATGGTTTTGCCGTCCATCTTTCCCACCGTCTGCACACACGCCTTGACCTTCTTGCCATCCACAAGTATGGTGCACGTGCCGCACGCGCCCGCGCCGCATCCGTTCTTGACGGAAGTGCACCGCAGGTCGTCGCGCAAAAAGTCGATCAGTTTCTTTGCGTCGAGGTCCGTTTGAATGGGGTTTCCGTTGACGATCAGGTTCGCCATGATATCGCCCTCCCTCCGTTGACCATGGAATCGGTTCTCAACCGAACGCCGATATGCCTCTGTGTACGTATTGACCTCGCATTTCCTGGACCACCTCGCCATGGCGGACGCACACCTCGCCGCGCAGCAGCACATCGCGGGCGTATCCCTTGGCCACGTAGCCCTCCAGCGGCGTGTAGTCCACATTTTGGCGCTGCGTCTTTTGGCTGATGATCCTGTCTTCGCCCTTCGCCCAGACCACGATATCGGCGTCCGATCCCACGAGCAGTGCGCCCTTCCGCGGATACATGCCATACAGCCGCGCCGGATTTTCGCTCATGAGCGCACACAGTCGCTCCGGGCCGATCTCGCCCGAATGGACCAACTCTGTATAGGCGGCCATGGCCCGGTGCTCAACTCCCGGCAGTCCGTTGGGGATCTTGGAGAAATCATCCCGCCCCATGTCCTTCTGGCCGTGAAAGTTGAAGCTGCAGTGGTCGGTGGCCAGGGTATCCACCTCGCCGGACTGGATCGCTTCGCGCAGGGCCTTGACGTCCTCGGCCTTTCTGAGCGGTGGCGAGCACACATACTTTGCGCCGCAGAAATCCGGCAGACTATACAGATCGTCCGTCATCATCAGATACTGCGGGCAGGTTTCCACAACGACCTGCTGCCCGTCCGCCCGTGCGCTCTTGATCTCCATTAGCCCAAGTTTTGTGGAAAGGTGCACCACACACACGGGCCAATCGGCCATGCGGCTCAGATACAGCAGCCGGTTCACCGCCTCAGCCTCCACCTCCGGCGGGCGGGCCAGCGGATGCGCGGCAGGATCGGTGTGCCCCTGCGCCAGCTGGTCCGCGATCAGCTTGTTCACCAGCGTCCCGTTTTCACAGTGGACACCCACAAGGCCCTTGATTCGCTTCATCTCGCGAATGATGTCCAGTAGAACGTCGTCCGCAACCCTCAGCGCATCATAGGCCATGTACAGTTTGAACGAGGTCACACCCTGTGCGATCATGTGATCGAGTTCTTTCCGGGTATACTCATTCCAGTCGGTGATGGCCATATGGAACGCGTAATCACAGCTTGAGACGCCCACGGCCTTGTGATGCCAAGCCGAGAGCGCCTCGCCCAAGGTCATGCCCCTATCCTGGGTCGCAAAATCCACGATGGTGGTGGTGCCGCCCGCCAGGGCCGCAAGGGTACCGGACCGAAAGCCGTCAGCAGTCACGCAGCTTCCGGTGTTGAGGTCGAAATGCGTATGCGCGTCGATGAACCCCGGAAACACCAAGCAGCCCCGCGCGTCAATGACTTCGTCCTCGGGTTGTGGCGCAATGGTGGGCGCGATCGACGCGATGGTGGTGCCGTCCACCGCAAGATCCAGTATCCGTGATCCCGTTGCGCTGACCACGACGCCGCCCTTGATGATCTTCATGGATGAACCCCCTTTGGGTCGGAAATGCGCTGTCGGAGCGCGACGGGACATGCCCGCCGCGGCTCCACTCTCCCCGTCTACAGAATATACCCGTAGTTATCTACGACTGCCTTCATGATTTCTCGCAGCGCCGGGTATGTGCGCTTGTCCTCGTCCAGCACGCTGTCATAGACGTTGCCCGCGAACCGGATCTTCACTTTGCCCGCCGCACGGTCCGTCACCAGGAAGCCCTGGTTCTCGCTGTCGTCGAAATCCGTTTCGCTTGAGTACACCGTGAACTTGTCCTTGTAGGGCGAGCTTGCATAGGGGCAAAACACGGTGCAGTTGCCACACTCGTTGCACATCTTGTCAATGTGGATCACCTGCTCCTTGGCCATGCCGGGCACCGCGACCGCGATGTTCGCCCGGTTCGGGCACACATCGACGCAGTTCTCGCACACCATGGAGCAACCCAGGCAGCGCTCGTTTTCTCCGTCCGGATTCGTCGAATGAGCCAGGTGGGGCCGCTTGGCCTTCAGCGCGTTGGCATCCATGACGTACGCACTGTCCACAGGCTCCACGCCCAGAATCTCTTGCACCGCCAAAGTCGCGTCCGCAATCGCTTCGACCACTGTGGCCGGGCCGCGCTTGGCATCACCGATGACGATCGCACCTTCGAATTGGGCGACAGCCGCCTCGTCGATCTTCTCGCCGACCGCCGCGATGATGGTGTCACAGGGCACATTGACGAACCCGCCCGTGCCCACCGGACGCCTGCGGCCCGACGCGTCCGGCGCACCCAGCTCCATCACTTCACATTTCAGCTGACCATTTTCGTGGGCGATGGGCGCCAACAGATCGCGGAATTCCACGCCGTCCTCCAGGGCCAGTTCCAGCTCCTCCGCGTCGGCGGGCATCTGACGCACGGTGCGGCGGTACACGAGGCTCACCTTTTCCACGCCCGCTGCCCGCTTGGCCGCGCGCGCGGCATCCATCGCGGTGTTGCCGCCGCCGATGACCGCCACGCTCTTGCCCAGGGCGAGGGAACCGGGCGCTGATTTCTGCGCCTCCAGGAACTGGATCACGTTCAGCGCTTCGCCCGATTCCAGGTTGAGGTTTCCGGGCTTCCACGCGCCGATGGCAACGATCACGTGGGTGAACCCTTCTGCCTTCAACGCTGACGCGTCGTTCGCTTCGGTGTTCAGCCGGGTCTCCACGCCCAGCTTTTCCAGCAGCTTCTGATCGTTTTCGATCGCCTCGTCGCTGATGCGGAATGCCGGGATCACATGCTTTACGATGCCGCCGAGGCTGTCCCGCTTTTCAAAGAGGGTGGCTTTCGCTCCGGCGCGGGCCAGCAGGAAAGCAGCCGCCATGCCGCCGGGACCGCCGCCGACGATGGCAACCTTCGCGCTGTGCGAACCGCGCGCTTTGACTTCGGGCAGCAGCATTGAGAACGCCTTCTGCGCGGCAACCAGTTTCGCGGAACGGATCTGTACAGACTCCTCATAGAAGTTGCGCGTACACTGGGTCTGGCAGCGGTGACTGCAGATGGTGCCTGTGATGAAGGGCAGCGGGTTTTTCTCTGTGATGACGCGCAGCGCCTCCAGGTATTTTCCCTCGCCGACCAGCTCCACATACGCCGGAATGTCCTGATGGATCGGGCAGCCTTCCGCGCAGGGCGCCATGAAACAATCCACCAGCGGTACTTCCGATTCGAGCTTTCTCGATTCGCTGATCTTCACAGGCTTCACATGGTGCGGGTCCTTCTTGGCCTCGGCCGCCAGCTGCATGATCTTGTCCACATCCGTGCCGACGAACGGCGCATAGGGCATGGCATCGAGCTTTTTTGCGATGGGGTTGAGCCGGTTGTATCCGCCGGGCTTCAGCAGCGTCGTGGCCAGCGTGATCGGCCAAATGCCGCAGGCGAAGATTCTGTCGATGTTGAACTGGTCCGCGCCTCCGGAGAACGACACGCGCATCTTGCCCTGAAACTCGCGCTCAATCTTTTCCGCCAGGCTAATCGTGAGCGGAAACAGCGACTTGCCGGACATGTACATCTCCTCGCCCGGCAGCTCTCCTTGGGCGATCTTCACCGGAAAGGTATTGGTCAGCTTGAGTCCGAACTCCACAACGTTCTTTGCGGCCAGCGCCAGCAGGCGGGTGAACATCGGCACGGCGTCCTGAAACTGCAGATCGTTGTTGAAATGATGGTCGTCAAACACCAGGTAGTCATAACCCATCTCGTCCAGGGTCCTGCGCGCGAACGCATAGCCCAGCAAGGTCGGATTGCACTTGATGTAGGTGTTCAGATGCTTGTTGTCAATCAGATAGGTCGCAATGCGCTCAATCTCGTCCGGCGGGCAACCGTGCAAGGTGGACAGCGTGATGGATTTGCAGACCTTGCTGTCAAGCCCGTCAACAAACGCCTTGTCAATTTTTTGGAATCGCGGCAGATTGCGCTCCGTCCACTCCACGCACGCCTGCCAAACCGGCGTGTCCTTGGCATCCTTCATGCCTTCGATGTACTTGTCGATCTTCTCGGACTGTATCCCCTTGAGGTCATAACCGACGGACATGTTGAAAACGAATCCGTCCGGCGCGCCGAGGCCCAGTTCCTGGGCGATCAGCTTCAGCGCAAACCAGCCCTTGACGTACTCGTCAAACGCCTGGGGCACGTACAGCTCCGTGGACCACTCCACGTTGTAGCATTCGTCCTCAGCCCTGATGCAGGGCTTTGACACGGGCAGGTCCTCACCGTCCAGGGTTTGAACGGTCTTGAGTTCGAAAAATCGCGCGCCGCCCGCGTAGGAGGCGATCAGGTTTTGGGCCAATTGGGTGTGCGGACCTGCTGCGGGGCCCATGGGGACCTCCAGTTTCTCTCCAAAAATGGGCAATGTCTTCTCGGGATTGGCCTTGTAAATGCAATTCACTCCGAAGATGGAGCCGAGGGATGCATATTCAGTCAGCACCCAGTCCATCAGTTCGGAAAACGGAATGGGACGCATCATGTCTGACATGGCGGATAACCTCCTGCTGTTTGTTCTGTCACGATTTCACGGCAACGCGCTAGCGGCCCATGTTGATTCGGTTCCACAGGCCCTGCGCGGTCTCTCTGCAATGGGCCATGACGGCTTCTTTGTCCACGCCCATCAGTTCGCGGTCCTTCATCTTTACTTCACCGTTGATGATGGTGGTTCTGCAGTTGTGTCCGTTCATGCCGAACATCACATGCGAGTTGATGTCCCCCGCATGCATTGGCGTCAGCGGTACATAATCCATCACAATCACATCCGCCGCGGCGCCGGGCTTCAGCACACCCAGCGGGCGCGAAAAGAATTGGCTGGCCATCTTGGCGTTGTTGCCAAACAGCATGCCCGGCGCCTCGACCCACGCGACGGTGGGGTCGCACAGATGATGCTTGTGCAGGATGTTGGCGACCTTGTAGCTCTCAATCATGTCATTGGTGTAGCCATCGGTGCCCAGTCCGATGGTGATGCCCTTGTTGTAGATCCGAATCGACGGCGGACACCCGATCGCGTTGCCCATGTTGGACTCCGGATTGTGGGCGACCATCACGTTCAACTCTTTCAGCAGGTTGATCTCTGCCTCAGTCACATGGGTGCAGTGGCCTGCAATGCTGTTTTCGCCAAGGATGCCGTAATCCAGCAGCCGGTACACCGGCGTCTTTCCATGCTGCTTGAGGCACAGCGTCACATCGTCAATGCCTTCCGAGACGTGGATGTGATAACCCGCCTTGTCCGTGTTCTGCGCCACACAGTATTCCATGGACTTGTCGGACAGCGTGAACTGGGCGTGCATGCCGAACATGCCGTGGATCATCCCCGTCGCGTCATTTTTGGCATGGCGGATGAAGTCCACATTCTCCTTGACGGCGGCCTTGAACGCGTCCTCACCATTGCGGTCGGACACCTCATAACATAGGCTGGCGCGGACGCCGTATTGGCGGGCGCTCTCCTCAATGGCGAAAAGGCTTCCTGCGGTCTCGCCGTAGGACGCGTGATGGTCCACAATGGCGGTGCAGCCGTTCTCAATGCAGTCGATGAACGTGGCGTCGGCCGACGCCTTGGTGTCGGGCAGCTTCATGTGGTGGTCCAGCGTCCACCACAGGTTGTCCAAAATCTCGATGAAGTTGCGCGTCGGCGCGTTCTTGATGCTCATCCCCCGCGCGAATGCGGAGTAGATGTGGTTGTGGACGTTGATCAGGCCGGGCATGATCACGCCGCCCTTGGCGTCGATGAACGTCGCGGAAGGGTTCTGGGTGTGCAATTCGTCCGTCTTGCCAACTGCCTTGATGGTCTCGCCGTCCATCAGCACCGCTCCGTTGTCAATGAAAGGGTTGGTGTCGTCGCGGGTCACCAACCTGCCGTTGCCGAGTAAAATCATGGTATTCCTCCTTCTGAACCCACACATCGGTGTACTGCCTTGCCGCGTTGGTGATATCGTGCCCACAAAAACAAACACCGCTCCATCTGAACGTCCACTGCGTCCAAATGAGCGGCAAAATCCGAGATCTATGGGAAAAAGACGCAGCTAGCTAAGGATATCCCACCTCTCGGAATAGCCCGTGCGCTAAGCACTTCCTTGCAGCCACTGTCCTCATCTGGTCATCAAGACGAATCGCTTCCCAGCAAACCCCCTTTAATCATCCATATTATCTGCGAACATTTTATCACATCCGCACAACTTGCGCAAGATGGTAACGATCGATCGCCAAATAAATATCATGTTGCACAACAAATAATCATCCATTTGTGACAATCCTGTCAATCCGCCTTGGATTGCCGTTGTATTTGGGCTAAGGCAAGCGATTCCAGCGCTGCCAGCCCCGTCGGCGTGTCCACATCTTCCAGTTCCAGCGGATTGTCGACCTCGCACGGCATCACCAACTCCTCGTGCCTGCGCAGCACCGCGCCACCGGTCTGGCCGGGCAGCAAGGCGGACAGCTCCTGGAACAGCGACGCCGGAAAGAGCACGGGATTGCCCAGCGATCCCAGGTGTGCTGCGCGGATAATCCGGCCAGGCGCCAATGCAAACGCATCCATCATGGCCTGCAGGGTTTCGGCGCGGCAAAGCGGCTGGTCACCCACCAAAAAGAGACAGCCATCCATGCCCTCCATCTCAGCGAGCCCAATGCGGACGGTATCCGCGCGCTGCGGCTCATTGTGCACCACGCAAAGGACCCCACAGCGCTCAGCCACGGCCGCAACCGCGTCACTGCGGGTGACGACCACCGCGCGGTCCAGCGTCCGCGGCAGCGCCCTAAACGCGTGCCGGATCAGCGGTTCGCCAAGAAAAGGCGCGGTCAGTTTCTCGCCGCCAAAACGCGTGGACGAACCGGAAGCCATGATGACGCAGCCGATGCGCATGGGATGCACCTCCGTCTTTTGTGATACGCAAGGGGCGCAGCCCTTTACGCCATCGTCTTAAGCGTGTCAATCATCGCTTTTGCGTCCTTCGCTCCATACAGCGCCGATCCTGCTACCAACATCGTGGCGCCCTCCAGGACCATCTGTGGCGCGGTCGCGACCGAAACGCCGCCATCCACCTGAATCTCAGCGCTGACCCCCGCTTCGTCCAGCATGCGCCGGATATCCCCTATCTTTGTCACCGCCTGGGGGATCATCTGCTGCCCGCCGAAGCCGGGATTCACCGTCATCACCAACACATGATCAAATTCGCCCATCACATAGCGCAAACAGTCCGGCGGCGTCGCCGGGTTCAGCGATACGCCCGCTTTGACCCCCAACGCGCGCATCTGCTGCAGCAGGCGGTGCAAATGGTTCGTCGCCTCCGCATGCACGGTGATCATCCGCGCACCCGCGTTCGCGAACGCCTCCACATACTTTTCAGGCTCTACGATCATGAGGTGCGCATCACAGGGCAGCGCGCCACAGCGCGCCGCGGCCTCCAGCAGCGGCAGCCCAAACGAAATGTTCGGCACAAACCGGCCGTCCATCACATCAAAGTGCAGATAATCGGCGCCCGCATCCCGCATGCGCACGATCTCGGCCTCCATATGCAGCATGTCCGCCGCCAACAGCGACGGGAACACCTTAATCATACCGCTCCCTCCATCTCTGGGTCATTTCGTCAAACAGCGCACAATAGCGCTCGTATCTGTTCTGATCGACCGCGCCCTTTGCGACAGCGTCGCGAACCGCGCAGTTTGGCTCCGTTCTGTGCGCGCAGGGCTGAAAATAGCACTGGCCCTCATAGGGCGCAAACTCCTGATATCGGTCCTTGAGCTGAATGGGCTCCGCAAGGGGCAGTTCCAGCAGGCTGAAACCGGGCGTGTCCAAAACGCCGCCGCCGCCGTCCACCAAGATCAGTTCGCTATGGCGCGTGGTGTGCTTGCCGCGCAGGATCTTTTCGGAGACCGCGCCTGTTTCCAGCTCAAACCCATGCAGCGCGTTGATCAGGCTGGACTTGCCCACGCCGGACTGGCCTCCAAAGGCATGAATTTTGCCGCGCACAGCCCCGCGCAGCGCATCGATCCCCTCCCCCGTCTCGGCACTCACCAGGAAAACCCGTTCCACCGCGCTTCGGTACTGCCGGGCGATGGACGCCGCCTGATCCTTTTTCAAGTCCTGTTTGTTCACCGCCAGGATCACGGGGATTTCCCGCTCCCGGGCGGACAGCAACAGCCGATCGATCAGCAGCAGATCCGGCTCCGGCTCCGCGGCAGCGCAGACCAACACCACCACGTCGATGTTGGCGACAGGGGGGCGCGCAAGCTCGTTTTTGCGGGGCAGAATCTGTTCCACCCAGCCGTGTTCCTCGCCCACCTGGGCCGTGAACCGCACCCTATCGCCCACCATCGGCGTCACGCGCTGTTTGCGCAGCTTACCCTGGGCACGCAGCGTATGTAACGCGCCCGTATCATCGTCCCTGACGGTGTAGAATCCGCCTATGCCGCGCAGTATGATGCCTTGCAAGGGTTCGCCTCCCGATCCATATGTGTTGGTCTAGCCAAACTCGATCTGCTCTTCTACGGTCAGCACTTCGTTCACATACACCCGCATCGTGTGCACACCGGCCGTCTGGGCCTCCAGGTTCAACTGGATGGACTTATTTCCGGCTTCGCTGTAGTGCGTTGGTTTGAGCTGGTCGGACTCCTGACCCGCCTCAATCAACGTGCAGCGCACGTCCGCGCCACCCTCGGGGATGGCGATGATCAGCGTCTTTTGGGCCCTGAATCCGGACAATGCATCATAGCTGACGGTGAGCTGGATCTTCGTTGAAAGCAGTTCTGGCGAGCCCGCCTCTACGCTCTGCTCGATGATCGTGCCGGGCTCCTCCTGGCTCAGTTTCTCGATCACGTTGGCGTCAGGCTGGAATCCAGCGGCAACCAGCGCCTCCTTGCCCTCCTGAAGCGACATGCCCATCACCGAGGGCACCAGTGCCGATTCACCGCTGATCCACAGCTTGACCCGGTCGCCCGGCTTGACCCACTCGTTGGGCAGCGGTTCCTGTTTGACCACGCGGCCCACCGGCACGTCCGAGATCACCAGCTTCACATCGCTCTGCACCAGCAGCAGGTCCGATTGCTCGATCTGCTGAGCCGCCTCCTGGCTGGTCAGTTCCACCAGCTTGGGCATGGTCAGCTTTTCCTTGCCCACAGAGACTCGAAGCTGTACCTTCTCGCCGGGCCACATCGCGGTGTCCGGGTCCGGCGATTGGTTGAGGATGGTGCCGTATTTCACATCGTTGTTGTGCTCTTCCTCGATGGTATAGGCCAGTCCCAGCGCTTCCAACTGCGGGATTGCGTCGTGCTCCAAATCCAGATAGACCAGATCGGGGCACTTGATCCGCGCGAACACCTGGCGGTAGACCTGGCGTCCATAGATCAGACCCAACACCAACAGCAGCATGCACAGACCGACGATGACATAGTTGCGCACCAGTCGCATGGTCTTTTTCCGCTTTTCGCGCCGCTCTGCCTTCTTGATCTGTTGCTCAGCCTGAGACAGCTCGCCCACAAAACCGCCCTTGGGATACCGAATCGCGCGCTTGAGGTCGTTGGCAAAATCCGCGGCATTTTGGTACCGCCTGTCCCCGTCCTTTTCCAGCGATTTCATGACCACTTCGTCCAGTCCGCGGCTGACCTCCGGCGCGAACAGGCGCGTGCTCTTTGGCGGTTCCTGCACATGCTTGAGCGCCACAGCCACAGGCGTGTCCCCATCAAACGGCACCCGGCCCGTGACCATCTCGTACAGCACGACGCCCACCGAGTACAGGTCGCTCTTTTCGTCCGCAGTCTGGCCCGAAGCCTGCTCAGGCGAGAAATAGTGCACAGAGCCCAGTACGCTGTCCCCGTCGGTCAACGTGGCCATGGTGCTGCCGTTGGTCGCGCGGGCGATGCCGAAATCGGCCACCTTCACATTGCCCTCTCCGTCAACCAGGATGTTTTGCGGCTTGATGTCTCGGTGCACGATGTGGCTTCTGTGCGCATGGTCCACCGCGGCCAAAATGCGCAGCGCCATCTGAACGGCGCGCTGAGGCTTGATCTGGCCGGACTGCCTGATCAAGTCCTTCAGCGTTCTGCCCTTCACATACTCCATGACAATGTAGCGCATGTCGCCATCCTGGCCCACGTCATACATGTTGACGATGTTGGGATGGGACATCTGAGACGCTGCGTGCGCCTCGTGATTGAATCGGCGCACAAATTCATCGTCTGCATTGTACTCCGCCCGCAGCACCTTTACAGCCACTTCACGCAGCTGCACGCGGTCCCACGCGCGGTACACCACGGCCATGCCGCCGGTGCCGATGACTTCGTTTAACACATAGCGATTGGAAAGGATCCGCTCCGTCACTCGCGATCAGCCTCCTCTCCCAGGACAATCATGCAAGTGATGTTGTCGCCGCCGCCGCGCACGAGCGCCAGTTGAACCATGGCGTCCAGTTGGTCTTCATGGCGCATTTTCCTCATCAGGATCTCTGCCAGTTCTGAGGACTGGATGTAGTTGGACAATCCATCCGAGCAGAGCAGCCACACATCGCCCACCTGATAGTCCAGCCGGATGATGTCCGGCTCCACGCGCTTATTGGTGCCCACACAGCGGGTGATGTAGTTGCGCTGCGGGTGGTTTCGGGCCTGACCCGGGGTCAGCTCACCCTTTTCCACCATCTCGTTGACCAGCGAGTGGTCGTTTGAGAGCTGCATCAGGGCGCGGTTGCGCAGCAAATAGGCGCGACTGTCGCCGACGTGCGTCAGATAGACGATGTCCTTGTCAAAGCACAGCGCGGTGAGCGTTGTGCCCATGCCGTGCTTGAGCGGGTCGCGCTGGGCCTCCTTGAAGATCTCCGCGTTGGCGGTCATCACGGCCAAATGCAGGACCTCTTCGGATGGCTTGTGATTGCGAACACAGTTCGCGAAGGCGGTGATGGCCATGGAGGAGGCCACCTCGCCAGCCAGATGGCCGCCCATTCCGTCCGCCACGGCGGCAAATTGCTCGCCGCGCCGGGGTAGATAGAATGCGTCCTCGTTGGCCGACCGCACGTTGCCAACGTGGGTCCTCGCGTATGCTTTCACATCAATCACCTCATTCGCTTGTATTGCCGGTTTCGATGACGCTCTTGCGGAGCTGGCCGCAGGCGCCTTGGATGTCGTCGCCCATCTCCCGACGTACGGTCGCCGAGATGTGGCGCATTTCCAGGCGGTTCAGGAACAGCCTGACCTGGTCCGGACCCGGCGGGCGGAGATCGCGCTCCGCGACTTCGTTCAGCGGGATCAGATTCACATGGCACTGCATGCCCCGCAACCGCTGCGCCAGCTCGTCCGCACATGCAGGCGCATCATTCACACCCTCAATCAGCGCGTATTCGATGATGACGCGCCGCCCAGTACGCTCGATATAGTACTTGCAGGCGCTGAGCGTCTGGTCGATGGTATAGGCGTTCGCGATGGGCATGATCCGCCCACGGATCGCGTCGTTTGGCGCATGCAGCGACAGCGACAGCGTCACGGGCAGTCCCTCATCCGCAAACTGCAGCAACCGCGGCACGAGCCCGCAGGTGGAAAGC
>JAVBTW010000038.1:0-3581 GCA_031555975.1 Eubacteriales bacterium | reverse complement strand
GTGGCAGCCCGCTCATTGCCGCCCACCGCATAGATCTGATTCCCCAGCGGCGTCTTTTTCATGATAAAGATCGAGATGGCCGCCATCACCACGAACACCACGATCGTGAACGGAATCTGCGTACCCGGAATGTTCGCCGAGCCGATGATGTCATACCCCGTCACGATTCCATTCGCCGGTGAACCCAGGTTCGGAAAAGTCGCGCCGCCGGAGCGCAGCATCGCGAAACCCCTGCAAACATACATCGCGCCCAGCGTGGCGATAAACGCGGGCACCTTCAACCTGCTGATCAACAGACCCGAACACAGCCCCACCAGGACCGCGATCACGCACACGATCAGCACAATCGCGGGCACATTGAAAAAAAGTGTCACATTCAGGAAAGGCAGTTTCAATCCTTCCACCACCAAACCGCCCGCCAGCATCGCCGACAAACCGACCACAGCGCCCACCGATAGGTCAATGCCGCCTGTCACGATCACCAAAGTCATCCCCAGCGCCAGCAGCCCGTAGATCGACGCGTGTTTGATCATCAGGATCGCTGAGGACATCTGCGTAAAGTTCGGCGCGCACAGCGAAAAATACACCAACAGCACAAAAAGGGCGATGAACGTCCTGCCGCGGAGCAGCATCAGGCCCAGCGAGCCCGAGCGCCGTGGCGTCCTCTTTTTGATCGCCGCGTTCATATCAAGCACTCTCCTTTTTTCCGGTTTGCAGCGCGGCAGCGGAAGCCTTTACCAGCGCGTCCTCCGTCATCTCGGCACCCGCAAAATTGCCCGTCATCGCGCCGTTCGACATCACCAGCACACGATCGCAGACCGACAGGATCTCCTTCAGTTCGCTGCCCACAAAGACCACGCCCATGCCCTGCGCCGCGAATTTGCGCATCAAGTTGAAGATGTCCGTCTTCGCGCCGACGTCAATCCCCCGCGACGGTTCATCCATCATGAAGATTTTCGCGTTGGCCAGTATGCATTTGCCGATCACAACCTTCTGCTGGTTGCCGCCTGACAGCGCCGTGACCTGGTGCCTTACGTCCGCGACCTTGATTTGCATGTCTGCCACAGCCTCGGACACGGACTGTTTGCATGCGCGCTCGTCAATCATTCCGTGCTTGGTGTGGCGCGGTATGCTGGTCAGCATCAGATTTTTTGCGATGCTCATCGTCTGTACCAGCCCGTCTTTCTGGCGGTCCTCGGGCACCAGCACGAGTCCGCGGCCGATCTGCTCCGTCACCACCGGCTTTTCCACCGTCTCGCCATCAATCACCAGCATGCCGCTCGATTCCGGATGAAGGCCCAGAATCGACTCGACCAGCTCAGTGCGCCCCGCGCCCATCAGTCCGTAGATGCCCAGCACCTCGCCCTTGTGCAGCGCAAAGCTCACATGATCGACCGCATACCCGCCGCCAAGCTTGGGTAGCACGTAGTCCTGGACCTGCATCAGTATGCCGGGTGTGCCCGCGTACGCCGGTTTTTCAATCGTCAGCGTCTCGTGACCCACCATTTTCTGCACGATCCAGGGCACCGAAATGTCCTTCACTTCTGCGTCCGCCACGCGACTGCCGTCGCGCAGTATCGTCACCATGTCGCCAATCCGGATGATCTCCTCCAGGCGGTGGGAGATGTAGATCAACGCGATCCCCTGGCGCTTCAGGTCCTCGATCAGCCGAAACAGCACTTCCACTTCCGCATTGGACAGCGACGATGTCGGTTCGTCCATGATCAGCACCTTCAGTTGCTGTTGCAACATGGTCTTTGCGATCTCCACGATTTGCTGCTGGCCGACCCGCAGGTTGCGCATCATTTCGGCGGGATCGATGTCCTGTTGCAGCCGCGCCAGCACCTCGCGCGCCATTTGCATCTGTGCCTTGCGGTCGATGCTGCCGCGCCGGGTGATCTCCTTGCCCGCAAACATGTTGTCCACCACGCGCATATCCGGGAACATGTTCAGCTCCTGGTGGATGATGCCCACGCCCATCGCAGCAGCTTCGCGGGTGTTTTGGAATTTGACTTCCTTGCCTTCCAGCTCGATCGCGCCTTCTTCCGGATGCTCAATGCCGGCCAGCACCTTCATCAGCGTCGACTTGCCCGCGCCATTTTCCCCGATCAGCACGTTCACTTTGCCCGGCCACACACAGAAGTCCACGCCCTTGAGCGCAACCGTGCCGGGATACCGCTTGACGATGCCCTTCGCCCGCATCACAGGCGTCGTTTCCTTGCTCATGCGCTCATGCACCCGCCTCACCAAGCCGGATGGGCACGATGAGCGCCTCTTCGTCCGGCTTTGAAATGGATACGCACCCTGTCAGCTCGATCTCTTTACCCACCAGCGCCTGTGCGTCCAGCCCGTGTAACACGTCACGCTGAACCCGCGCGTTAAATGCTTTTGTCAGCTCCGCGAACTCCACTTGGTTCGCGAAATCGTCCAATTTCAAAAAACCCACCGCGTCCCGGATCGCGTTGGTCTTGATGACCGTCGAAATCTGGACCTTCATGTCGGGTTGCCCGTCATACGGCTGCACATCGACCAGCAGCCTGGTCTTGGTTTTCTTGTCCGCGTCTTCAACGCCCAGCACCTTGACCCTGCCCTTCACGCAGAAGCTCCAAGGGCTGGTCTCGTTCGCGCGCGCGGCATGCGCCGCGCCCAGCGCCGCCAGATCCGATTGGGTCCCCTCCGCAAACGCGGCCGGATCAATGGCGCGCTCATCGATGGCTGCGAGGATTTTCGCCTCCCAGTTGTCTGTCGCATAGCCTTCAGCGACGCTCAGCTCCGCATTCGCAACCACATTGCCCTCCGCATCGGTGGTCACGGACGGCGCGGCGTCCGGCACCACGGTCACGCGGCAAAACAGCGCAATCAGCAAAACGGCGCCAGCCGTCAATGCCGCGCGCAGTATCCATCTCTTCTTCGCCATTGCTCTTCACTCGCCTTATTCATTTCTCATCGGGTATCCGCGCCAGCAGGGTTTTGCTCCATGTGTACCGGGACCGCCTCCCTCCGCCGCTTAATGGTGGAGGGAGGCCATTTCGCACCTCAGCCTGTGATCAGTTTTTCAGCGCAAAGTTGTCCAGCTGCGCCGCGTTGTCCTTGTTGATGAGTACGCAGTCCATCAGCTGCTTTTCTTCCTTGTCCGTCTTGCCATTCTTGATGTACTCATCCGCCTGCACCACGGCCTGCTCGGAGATGTAGGCGATGGGCTGAAGCCCGGTGGCTTTGATCTCATCGCGCAGAATGGAGTCGCGCACGTCGTTCGATCCGTCGAACCCACACACGATGACTTCCTTCATGCCGGCCTTCAGGCAGGCTTCGATGACGCCCATGGCCATCGTGTCGTTGCCGCAGATGACGCCCTTGATCTGATCCGCGCCCTGGGCCTGGATGATGGATTCCATCTTCTCATATGCCTCGGTCTGGCTCCAGTTTGCCGTCTGCTGCTCGATCATTTTCATGCCTTCATACTGGTCAATGACGCCGTGGAAACCTTCCGAGCGCACACCCGCGTTGGTGTCGGACTCTTTGCCGGTGAACTCAACATAGTTGCCTTCGCCGTCCATGCACTCCACGAAATACTCGGCGAC
>JAVBTW010000023.1:0-3436 GCA_031555975.1 Eubacteriales bacterium | reverse complement strand
AGCATCGCGCCGCGCCGAAGCGCCAACCCCATGGCCGTGGACGTGGCCAAGTTCAACAGATACAGAAGTATGAGTGGCAGCACAAACCCCGGCGTGAACCACAGCGCCGCCATCAAAGATAGGCTCAGCGCCATCAAGCCGACAAACACCAGCCGATCCGCGCTCGGATTTGAGACGAGCCCGCGCCGATCCAGCAGCCAAGGCAAAACGCACGCGCCCAGAATCTGCACCGGGTACTCAAAGAAGCCCACCGCCATGAACTGTGTGTGCAGCTCACTTTGAATCAACAGGAACGCGCCGCCCGAGCGGAACGTGTACACCCACATGGACAATAGGCAGAACAGCACAAGCCACCCGCGGGACTGAGTCCGGCCATCGGCCTGCGGCGATGGCACCTCCACAGCGCCAACCACCATTCCGCCTTCGTCCATGTGTGTGCACTTCCTTCATTTCTTTTCTTGCGACTTAGGCAAGTTCATTCATCGCATCAGCCCTGCATCATCTGCAACAACTCCGGCGGCAGCACCGCCACCGCGCTCACAACCGCCTGCATCAGCCCGGTTTGTAGTTCCTCCATTAGCGCCTGCTGATCCTCGGCGGTCGCCTGGGACAGGTCGATCACCGCATTGCCCGAAATGTCCTGAGGGATGTACTCGCCGGATGCGAGTTTTAACGAGATTGCGCCCATTTCCATGCCCATAAAAGTCAGCGTCGCCGTGCTGTCCGATTCGAAATCCTCGCCCGCTCCGGCGCTGGTGACGCTCTGCGTGTCCACAGCGCAGGTCATCGGCATCGCGTCCTCTGCGGCGCTGCCATCCGGCGCGAGCTGTTCCATCGTCAATGTCAGCGTGTCCACCATCCGTTCCTGGCCGTCGCCCTCCTCAAAGTGGCGCTCGTCGGTCAGCGTGATTTGGCTGATCGGGTCTGCGCCCGCCTCCTGTACCATGCCGAGCAGCAACAGTTCGGTGTCGATCGTGGGCTCCGTGTGGGATTCCATCGTTCTATAGCTGATTTTTGTCGCCGCCATGCCGCCCTCTTCCCCGAGGCCCAGCTTGCCCTGAAACGTGTATGAATCCAGGCCGTCCTCAATCAACCGGTCGTACTGCGCGAACGCGGTCTGCGGCGCGTCTTCAAACAGCGGGTCCATCGCGAAGTCCAGCCCTACCATCTCGGCATCCGCGTCCTGATAGAAGTCCATCCTCACCGCGCCGTCCGCCAGCGGCACCATGTTCCGCGTGCCCTCAGACAGCGCCGTTGACAGTTCCGCCATGTCGATCTCCTGGCCGCTGGCCTGCAAATACTGGCCCAGCACGGTTTGCAGTGCTTCGTCACTCGCGAATTCATCCGCCAACCGCACCAACAGTTCCTGGAGTTGCTCCGCCGTCACCACCAGATGATCCGCGCGCACCGATCCGCCGCGCGTGTCGGTCGCATCAATCTCCTGATCACTTTCCGTGTACACGCCCTCCATCTCTTGCGCCCAGATCGCAAAGATGCCCAGGTAGCGCTCCCCCGCCTCCGCCATCATCGCCGCTGTCTGATCGTCTAGCTCCACCGGCAGCTGCTGCGCCATTGCGCCCACGCTTTCAATCGGCAAAATCAGCGTCTTGCCCGGCAGAATGCTGGTGGTCACCGCCAAGCCGCCCTCTGCCAAACGCGCTTCGCCCGTCAGCAGCTGCACGTCCCGGATACTCAGCTCCAGCCCAATCACCGGTTCGCCAGCCTCGTCCTTGGCCCAGCGAGTCACAATGCGCGTCTCTTCGAGCAGCTGCTGCACCGCGCCATACATATCTTCCGGCATGAACAGCGCCAGCCCACTGCCCAGCTGCGCGGAAATATTTGCCTCCACCTGACGGCCCTCCTGATACGCTGCCTCCATACATTTCCCAAGCAAGCCTTCCGCCTGCGCGGGCAGCGCCAAACACATCACCAACACCAGCACCAAAGACAGGCCCTTCAATAACCGCTTCATCTTTCTTCCTCCTCGCTTGCTTCCCGTTGTTTCATGCCCGGCAGCGCATACTGGATAAACAGCTGCGCCCGGTCGTGGATGCCTAGCTTCCGGTACAGGGACTGGGTATGGAAGCTGATCGTCGTGGGCCTGACGGACAGCAGCTCCGCGATCTCGCGCTGCTTGCGCCCTTCGAGCAGCAGCGCGAATACCTGTCGCTCCCGCCGCGTCAGGCCATCCAACTTGTCGCTTTCGGGTACAGCCAACACAGCTTCCTCAACCACGTCGCGCTCCGCCGGACGCATCGCCGCCTTCAGTTTCCCGAACCACTTCACGCGCCCATCACCTCGCCTTCGCCTTCAAAATACCACTTTTCGGTATGTTTGCCTAGCTGTATAAACGCACAGGTATGCCTATTTGGGCTGGTTTTGCGCCTCCTGCACGGATGGAGACTTCAATTTCAGCGATTCAATCAGCTCGTCGATCAGCGCCGCGCGGTGCTCGTAGGGCCGCTTGCTCGTCTTGCTGCTCCACATGTCTGTGATGGCTACGTGGTTGCGCACCCAGCCGTCCCGAACGAGCGTTTCGGTGTCGGTCGGATGCGGTGTGGGCGTCGGGGCGTTCATCTCATCCTCGATCTGCTTTTTCTGCTCAGCCATGTCGATCTTGCCTTCCGGCACCAGCAGCGCGTGTGGGTCGATGATACCTTCCTCCTCCATCCAGCCGGTGCGCATATGGTGCGCGAACGACTCCCGCAAGTCGTCGATGCCCAGCGCGGCGGCCTCAGCCTCCAGCAGCATCCGGTCAATCAACAGATCCCGAACATATTCCTCGCTGGGCTTGATGGTCGTGCGCGAGTCCTCGCCTCGAAGCCGCTTCAGCTTTGCGCCCACGACCATCAGGCCCAGATAGTCCTGAACATCCTGCTCGGACACGAACCGCTCCGCGTCGATCCGGTAAATCGGCGTATCTGCGCTGCGGTCGCGCTCCGCCATCTGCGTTTGCAATCGGTAGACCTCGCGCGTCAGTGTCATATGAGGCGGCGGTGTAAGCGTGGGCCGTGGCGCACTTTCCGCCAATGCCGCGCCCAAAAAAACGACCATCCACGCAGCCGCCATCAGCGCCACAGGGCGCATCCTCCATCTCCATCCGCTCATCCTCTTCACCCTCCCACATTCACGCGCTCCAGCGCTTCGATGCCCTGCTTCGAGAAGCGCACCTTGCAGTCAATCTCGCGCACAATCGCCCCATCCGGCCCGGTCAGCGTCAGTCGAATCATCGCCTCGCCCGCGTCCACCGCCCGATACGTGTAGCTCCGCTGGCCCCACGGCTCCACGGCATCCGGATTCGGATACAAACACGCAGCCCTGCGCCTGCCCGGACAGCAAGCACAGCAGCCACAGGGGAAACGCCAAAAACACCAGTTTGACCATGATCAAATCACCTCCTACAAACGGTCGGCGCGGGGATGCAATAGCTTGGAAC
>JAVBTW010000040.1:0-6818 GCA_031555975.1 Eubacteriales bacterium | reverse complement strand
TCCTGAGCGCAGCGAAGGATCTTCCTCGAAACTAGAGGAAGATCCGTCGCTGCGTTCGGCCGGATCGTCGTGAATGTGTACGCTAGTCCCAATCGCCGCCCTCATAATCGTCGTCGTCCAGATCGTCTGCCTTCAGCAGACTCTTTCGGGCGCTGCCTTCCAGTGGCTCTACGCCGCGCAGTTTTCGTTGGATGATGCGCGACTTCTGCGCCGCGTCTTCGATGGATTCGGAGGCTTGCCGGATGCGCTTCTGAGTGCGCGTCAGCGCCTCGGCGAACGTGCCGATCTCACCGCGCACCGCGCCCAGCAGCGCCCACACTTCTTCGCTGCGCCGCTCGATGGCGATGGTCTTCATGCCCATCTGCAGGCTGTTCAATAATGCAGACAGTGTGCTGGGACCGGCCAGCATCACATTGTAATCGCGCTGTATCTGCTGCTGCAGGCCCGGCACGCGGATCACCTCGGCGTACAGCCCCTCGGAGCCGAGGAAAAGCACGGCGAACTCCGTCGTCTCCGGCGGATAGAGGAAATGTGAGCGCACCCGCTCCGCACCCTCCCGAACGGCCGTGGCCAGTTGCGCTTCCAGGTTCGAGACCCGTTGCTGATCGCTGTCGTTGATGGCCGAAACCAGTTGTTCATATAGGGTCTCAGGGAACGTGGCGTCGATGGGCAGCAGCGCGTCCTTGTCCTGCGCGGTCTTGCCTGGCAGCACCACGCAGGCGCTGCAGTTTTCACCGCCGGGCCGAATGCGTACGTTTTCCTTGTACTGTTCCGGTGTCATCATCTGAGAGAGCAGCGCGGAGAGCTGGATCTTGCCCACCACGCCCTTGGCATGGACATTCGAGAGCACGCGCTTCAGATCGCCCATGCCGCTGGCGATCGTCTGCATTTCGCCCAGCCCCTGATAAACGGCCTCTAGCCGGTCGTTGACCAGCTGGAATGACTCGTTCAGCCGCTTGTCCAGCGTGGTGTTCAGCCGCGTGTCCACCGTCTGCTCGATCTGGAGCAGCCTTTGGCCGTTGTCGCGCTGCATGGACTCCATGCGCGTTTCAAATACGCTGCGCAGTTTTTCCAGCTGCTCATCGTTCTTGCCCAGCTTCTCGTCCAGCACGTCGTTGACACGGTCCATGCGGTCCTGGTATTGAACCAGCCGTTGCTCTACCGTCGTCTGGATCCCGGCCAGCCGCTCTTCACCCTTCACATTCACGTCGCGCAGTTGGCCCGCAAAGGCGTCCAGCTGGCTTTGCTGTGTGCGCGTCATCTCGCCCATGGCCTTTGTGACCGCCTCGTTCACGCCCAGTATGGACTTGTGCGCGTCGTCACGGCTCTCTTTGGCGGCGGATTCCGTCTGTTCGCTGATTTTCTTGAGCTGGTCCGCCATGTTGGCCTCCATCTCATGCAGCTTGTGTGACATGGCTGCGCTGCGGCTTCGAGCGCTGGCGATCAGCGCAATGACGACGATCACAAGCATCGCGGCCCCGATGGCGATCAGGCCCTGCGGCCCGGCCGAATCGGCAAACGCGGAAAACGCGTCCTGCCCGGTCTTGATGGCATCTGTTACTTGGTCCATGCGGGGTCCTCCTTTGTGTGGTCGAAGGGGTGTCATTGGGACAGCGCCCAGTCAAAAAACGCGTCCACTGTAGGTTCGGGCAGTTCCAGTGATTCCGAGCGTTCGAGAATGTCCATGATGTAGTGCGCGTCGCTGGAATGCAGCTGTGCATATGCGTCGTACCCCGGCGCGCAGGGGATTCCTTTTGATACTTCCAACACCCGGTAGTTCAGATCGGGCGGGAGAAAGCCCAGCGCGTTCAGAATGCCGTTGCTGGTGCGGTTGATGTGCGCGGGCACGGCCAACCCGCCCCGCTCGCGGATCCTTTTTGTCAACTCGTCAATCGACAGATCCAGCGCTGAAATCAACAGCAGCGGCTCCGTTCCGACGGGTTCATCCGCTTCATTCAACCGCTGTTGGACCCCGAAAAAGTCCGGACGGTTCGGGATGGGCGGCAGGTGCGGATAGATTTCCTTCGCGAACGCCTCCGCTTCGTCAACGGTGCGGAAGTAGGAGAGCAAGTGCACCTCTTCCCGCGTGGTCAACTCCATTGCAGGCACGACCGCCAACTCAAACTCCTTGGCAATGTTTGAGACCGCGCGAACATGGCCTGCCGTGTTGTGGTCGCTCAGCGCGATCATGTGCAGGCCCTTCAGCGCGGACATTTTGACGATGTTGTTGGGCGTCATCAGCTCGTCGCCGCAGGGCGACAGGCAGCTGTGCATGTGCAGGTCACAGAAGCACTGCATGGCTAATTTGCCTTGACTCCGGACTGAAACATCAGCCCGCACAGCTCGTATGCGGTTTTCGCCGACCCGATCAGCGCGATGCCCTCTTCCGCGGCCTTGTCGACGACAGACTGCTCAACCGTGATCCCCTCCGGGACGATCACACACGCCATGTCCATCAGCGTCGCCACCGCGATCACGTTCATGTGTGTCTGCACGGTAATCCATCCCATGCCGCTCGCGCCATGCGACATGACCCAGGAAAGCAGGTCGCAGCTATATCCGCAGGTGATTTCGCGCGTGACGTCCGCGCGCTCAGTGAACAGCGTCGAGTCGGTTAGGTCTAGGAATTCCTTGATCGTCATGTACATTGCCTCCAGGTCGTTGTGAATGGGATTGCGGCTGTATCCTGTTGTGATCCCGCCAAGTGGGCCTGTTCGGCCGTCAGCGGCGCGTGGTCTCGGCCAGGTTTACCATCTGCTCTGCCAAGTCCCGCACGCGCTCTTTCAGCAGCAGCAGACAGTCCAATTCGCTGGCATAGCCCATCACGATGTCCTCGGCCAACGCTTGGCAGCTTGGCGAGCCACAGCTTCCGCAATCGAGCCCCGGAAGCCGCTGGCGTATCGCCTCGATCTGGTCCATCTTCGCCAGCGCCACCTGGATATTGTCGTCCAGTTGCAACACCTTGATCGGTTCAATGGGCACATTGAGTCGGATCAGCGGCAGCACACGCAGGAATTCGTCCGCCGTGATGTATTCTTCCGGCCGCTGTTCCGCCATGCTCCGCGTCAGCAGCCGGATCCGGTTCCGGGAGATAAAACCGTTTTCAAACACCAGCGGTCCGCCGACGCACCCGCCTATGCAACTCTGGCCCTCAAAGAACACCAGGTCCTGGAGCCGGTTGTTTTCAATCTGCTCCAATACTTTCGCGACATGCTCGATGCCGTCCACCGCCAGCGCGTTGTCCGTGTTGGCGGCCGTTGCCTCACCGCCGGAACGCGCCCAGCCCAGGCCAAAGCTCGTCGCCCGAAGCCGCACTTCCTCGCCCTTGATCTGCGGCATCGCGCCTGATTTTTTCACTTGGCTCGACAGCAGACCATAAACCTCCAAAAATGAGATCGCACCATTCACCGCGCTCTGCTCGTGCCCGATGGGGTTTCGAATCGCAGTCATCTTCGCCGCGCAGGGCGTGATAAAGAAGCAGCCGACCTCGCTCGGGTCCGCGCCGCTCTTTTCGCAGAACTCACGCCGCGCCTCGATCGCCGCAATCTCCATCGGGCTTTTCACGTCCGCGATGTTGTCGATCAGCTCCGGAAAGCGCGTTTGGATCAGCCGCACCACTGCCGGACAGGCAGAGGAAATCAGTGGCTTTGGGCAGTTCGGATCCTTGAGCAGCTCGCGCACCCGCACCGTCGCGATATCCGCGCCGCGCGCCACGTCGAACACATAGTCAAAGCCCATCATGTGTAGGCCGTGCGTCACGCTCCCAATGCTCGGCAGGTTTTTGAACTGGCCGTACAGCGAAGGCGCAGGGAGCGCGATCTTGTATTTGAACTTGTTGATCGTCGCCAGCGGGTTCGTCGTCGCCACCTTCGCGTGGTGGGGACAGGTGCGGATACACTCGCCGCAATCAATGCAGCGCTGGTCGATGATGTGTGCCTTGCCACCGTGTACGCGTATCGCTTCCGTCGGACAGCGCTTCAGGCATGCCGTGCAGCCTACGCACTTGCCCTTGTCCAGCGTCACGGAATGATAATACTTGTCCCCCGGGACCTGCGCCGCGCTCATAAGGCAAACCCCATCTCAATCGTCGTGCCCACGCCGACCTGGGATTCGATGTGAAATGTGGATGCGTTGCGCTTCATGTTGGGCAGACCCATGCCTGCGCCGAAACCCATCATCCGTACGTCGTCGGACGCGGTCGAAAAGCCCTCGCTCATCGCCATCTCGATGTCCGGGATGCCCGGTCCAACATCGCGAATGTTGAGGTCCAGAAAATCGGGCTTGACGATCAGTTCCATTTCGCCACCCTTTGAGTGAATCACCAGATTCAGTTCCACTTCATACGCAGCCACCGAAACCCTTCGAACGATGGCGCTGGGCACGCCCAGCTTTTGCAATGTCCGTTTAATTTTTCCGGACACTTCGCCAGCGGTTTGGAACGCGCCCGCCTCCACGGGATAAATCTCGTGAAGCATAGCAGCTTCGCTCATCGTTTGTCATCTCCTATAGCCCATTAGGCCCTTGCTGTACAGCTTGCCGCAGGCCTCATACAGCGTGCAGCTGGTGGCGGCGACGGTGATGCCCCGGTCCTCGGCCATGGAAAGGACATCGTCGCCGGGGATTTTGCCGCGCACGAATACGATCATCATGCAGTCCAGCATCTCACATGTGCGCACGACATGGGTGTTTGTCAGGCCCGTTAGCAGCACCATCCGCTCCTTGGAAAAGGCCAAGACGTCGCTCATCATATCGGAGCCACAACCCGCCTCGATCTCGTCCTCGGGCAGTTCGCCAATCAACAGCCGCCCCTGCAGGACTTCCATCAGTTCCGTTGCCTTCATGTTTTCACCAACCCTTTTTCGCGTCACGCGGCGAGTTGGTCCAGGAACTCGATGTGCCGCAGACGCATGGTAATGCTATTATACTTGATCTTCGCGGAAAAAGATAGTGTGGATTCATCTCTGCCTGTCATGCCCTCGCCAGTAGCGTCCGACAGCTGCTGGAGCAGCAGCATCAACCCGCGCATGATGGGATGCTCGTCCGCGCCCACGGCCCGCTCCAGCGCCCGCAGCCGCAGTTGGGCCTCGGCATGGATCAGCTGGATCTGTTGTGCCGCGGGCTCGCTTGATACTTTTCCGGCGTCCAGCGACTGGGCCAGCGCGATCATTTGATCCGTCAGGCTGCGCAGACTGGACTCACCCTGGGTCAGCGCATCGATCTGGGTTTGTGCCGCCGTGACCCGAAGCGCGGACGCAGGTCCCTGGGCGGTGATGACCTGCGCTGCAATCTTTTCTATGCCTTCAAGCCGCAGAGCCACCGCGTCAGCGCCCGCCTTGTCCGCGTAAACGGCGCCGATCACGCGAAACACGTCTCCGTCCTGCAGGATATAGCCCGCGGCCCCGCGCCGGGTGTAGCGCGCCGCCTCGATCCGTGCGGTTTCCGCGCTGTCCGCTTTCGACAGTTCCACGAGAAACGCGGACAGTGGCTCGAAGCGGATCTCTTTGGTCAGCTGGTCCAGCGCCGGCATTGCCTGCGGCTGTTGTTCCTGGGCGGTCTCCAAGGTCGGTTGCGGCGAGGCCATCCGCGCCGCGAAACTGCACACATAGACCGCCAACGAGATCAGCAGCAGCACCATCGCCATCCGCATGGACCGCGCGTGCCTGCGTCTCACCCGTACCATCCGGCCCCGCATGGGCACACCTCCCCCCATCATTCGATCGTATGCGGCGCGGCGCTTGTCAATGAGTCGGCAAACGTGGTATGATGTGGGCAATGACCGCATCGAAAGGACTTGATTCCATGCGCCAACACCTCGACACGATCCCCATTTGGGACGCCTACAAATCGGGTTGCGAGTGCCCGATGTGCGCCATCGAAGCGCACAATGAGACGATGTATGTAGACAATTTTCTCGGCGGTTCGGTGATGGAACCCGCCGTGCGCATGGAAGTCAACGAAAAGGGTTTTTGTAGCAGGCACTTCAAGCAACTGTACGACATGAAGAACCGGCTCGGGCTGGCGCTGATGGCGCACACCTACCTGAAGGAGAGCATCGCCAAGCTGGATGGACAGACCTTCGAGAAGCGGCCGGTGTTCGGGAAGAAAAAGGAAGCTGCCGAGTCGCCCGCAATCAGGGTTTCCGAGGGCTGTATCATTTGTGAGCGGCTGAAGGACACCATGTACCGGTATGCGCTGACACTGTGCTATATGTGGAAGCACGAGCCGGAGTTTCAGAAGGCGCTTCAGGAGAGCAAAGGGTTTTGCTTGCCGCACTATGCGCTGATGCAGCGGGCCTGCGAGGACGAACTGTCGGCAGGGGACGCGCTGTCGATGCGGCAAGCGCTCAAGGCGGTTCAGATGGCCAATCTGCGGCGCATGGAGAAGGACATCGAGTGGTTTACGTTGAAATTCGATTATCGCAATCAGGACAAACCCTGGGGGACGAGCCAGGACGCGGTGGAGCGCACGGTCAATAAGTTGCGGGGCAGGACAGTTTGAACTGGCCCAACGCGTGCATGAAAGCGCATTGCGGTTGCCGTGGCCATTTGAAGCGATCAGCTTGCGTCCGTCACTTTTTTGCCGTATAATACCAATAAAGAATACAAAGGGGGATTATCGGTCCATGAAGAGAACACTCACCTTGATCCTGTGCGCGCTGCTCTTGGCAGCGCTCTCCGTCCCGGCCCTTGCGGAGGGCATTGATGTGCGGCTTGAGTCTGTGCGCGGAAACACCGCATTCACCCAGGATAGCTACCCCATGGTTTGGATCACGCCGGTCTTTGATGATTACATCATCTGCAAGCTTGATCAGGAAAAAT
>JAVBTW010000006.1:0-9904 GCA_031555975.1 Eubacteriales bacterium | reverse complement strand
AGCGATGTCAGTCTGATTGTGCGAAACGGTGCAAACGGCGTGATCGAATCGCGGGGCGAATGGGAGTGCGTGAGCGCGACCGCGGATGGCGAGGGGCGAATCGTCATTGACAACGAGGGCCAAATCATTGCTGGCGCTGGATTAGCCGCGCAATTGGCCAGCTACCGCTGGACCGTCGCCCCTTCAGCGCTCCCTTCCGGCTGGGATACGGACGATGCGGCGTCTCTCACTGCGGCCATAGCTTACGCCCAAGAGAAGCTGGATGCAGCGGACGCGGCGGCGTTGCCCGTGGACACGCGGATAACGGTGGAGGTCAGCGTGCTTCCGCCGGGCGGGAGTTGGCGCGAGCCACTCTACAGGGCCTCGTTTGAGACTCGGGTTTTGGACGGCGGCGGGTTATCGCCGCTCGAGGTGATCGGTAACGGGGACAAATGATGGAGAGGGGAATGGATTTCATGAAGAGGATCGCATGGGTTTGGCTGTTGGTTCTGGCATTGCTGCCCTTGGGCGGGCTGGCGGAGGGCGCGGAGTGGACGACGTACACCCATCCGGTGGGGGATTACAGCATCGACTACCCGTCCGACTGGACAGTCATGGATGCAGACAGCATCGACAAGATTTGGGACGACGTCACGGCGGGCAAGATCAAGGGTTTGGACCCAGCCACGCTGCAGGGCAATGAGCAGATGGTGCGCGAAGGCGGTCTGGCGCTGTTCGTGGCGCCCAGTGGCGCGCTGAACTGCAACATCATGTTCCAGGACATCGGCGCGGAACTGACGATGCCCGAGCTGATTGAGGCGGCATGTCCCTCCGCGATCGCGGACTTTGGGCAGATGTTCCAGGAGATGGAAGTGCTGCAGGGCGGCGGGGAGATGGCGGCGGGCGACGTGCACTACGCATATGTGCTGGTTCAGGCCAATGCGGGCGGCGAGCAGGTGATCATCAGCCAGGCCTACACCATGAAGGGCACGATAGTGTACATCGTCACCTACACGGTCTTCCCAGATCGGGGCATCGACATGGACGAGGTGAGCGCCGTCACAGAGCGGATTGGGGCCTCGTTTAAGTGAGATCGGAAGGATGAACGATGATGGAGATCGTAACAGCTGGCGCGCCCACGTTCAGGGAGGCGATTTGGGCATGACCAGGCGGGTTGTTTTGGGAAGTGCGCTGTGCCTGCTGTGTCTGTGGTCCAGTCAGGCGCTGGGCTGCGCGTTCGGTGGCGAGATGGTGACGACCACGGTGTTCAAGGCGTTTGGGGAGGAGGCGGTGCGCTGGGCGCAGCAGGCGGAGCGGGAGCCGCCTGTGCTGCTGCGGATCAGCCACGTCAACAGTTATCCAGTGACCGACATCATTGAAGTGGACGACCCAGCGGTGATCGCGGCCTACCTGAACGAGTTTCGCACGCTGGGGGTGAACATGAACCGGCCCGAGAAGTCACCCGAAGGCGCGTACACCACATACATCTTTTACACGCGCGACGGTCGAAGCCCGACGTTCGTGTTTGAAGGCGGCAAGGCGTGTATCGGCACGCAATGGGATGGGTTTACGCTGTACCCAGTGGTAGGCATCGAGGATCTGGAGCAGATGGACGAAGCGCAGCGCGCGCGGCAGAATGCGCTCAAGGATCATCGCGCGTGGGCTCAGACGCCGGACTGGTTCCAGTTCTGGGATCACACCGTCGAGCTGAGGCTGCCCGAGAACGACTACATCGGCTATGTCTGGTCGCAGCGGGTGGAGTCCGAGGGCGCACTGGTGCTGATTGAGGACATGTACCGGCCCGGTTGGCCGCCGCTCGGCGACGACGATGAGGTGCCTGGTGACGGCGAGGAACCGTGGGGAGAGCGCAGCTATACCTACCGGGCTGTGGGCGCGGGCGAGGCGGTGATCCGACTGACGCTGACCGGCCCGGACGGGTCGTTTGTTCGCGTTCTTTCCTGCAAGGTGCGCTTTTCGGAGGATGGCGTCGAGGCGCTGGAGCGCGTGGATCTGGACGGAGGCGGATGAAACTGTGGCAGGAACAAGGTGGCCCCAGAGGAGCGCAACTTCGATTGGCAGTTCATATGATGATGGATGAGCCAATTCGGAGGTACTGCGATGTATATACCGCCCAAAATGAGCATTGCGAACGTTCCAACCCCCATCTACCCAATGGATAAGGTCAATCCAGATAGGGCGTGGAGTCATCTGTATATCAAACGAGATGATTTCACGGGGTTTGAATTGAGTGGCAATAAGGTGCGCAAGTTTGAGTATTCCGTCAAGGAAGCGTTGGATCAAGGCGCGAGGATGCTCATCACTTGCGGCGTCCTGCAGTCCAATCATGCGAAGGCGACCGCGTCGGTTGCGGCGCAGTATGGGCTTGGCTGTCATCTGGTGCTTTCGGGCGATCCTGAGCCGCCGGATGGCAATTATCTGTTTGACAAGCTTTTAGGCAGTGAAATACTGCTTGTTCCACCTGAGGAGTATGATCAGAACTACAATCAAATCATGGCTGATTTAAAAACCATGTATGACAACAGGGGCGTTCCCGCCTATATCCTGGCGGCAGGCGGTTCTAATGGCATCGGCATGTTTGGCTACATGGATGCGTACCGGGAGATCTGCCAGCAGGAAGAGCAGATGGGGATACGGTTTGATGCGATCGCCGTCACCGATGGATCTGGGAGCACGTATGCCGGGTTGTATGCTGCAAACAAGCTGTGCTGCGGACGCAAGCGAATTGTGGGCATCAATGCAAACGGGAACAAGTCGCCCGGGCGGATCGAGGGCATTTTACAGGAGGGGACTTCGATCATGCGGCTTCGCTGCGCGATACCGACCGATGATATCGATCTCAATTTCGATTATTATGAATTGGGGCATCCAACCGCGTCGCCTGAGCTGGTTGCGTTCATCAAGCAGATGGCGCGGGAGACGGGGATTGTTTTCGATCCGGTCTTTACTTCAAAGGGCATGCTGGGGGTTTTGACGGAAATCAAAAAGCACAATCCGCGCATTCGGGGAAATGTGCTGTTTATTCACACAGGTGGGCAAATCGGGTTGTTTCCTCAAAGAGAGTTGTTCTATTGAGCCTGTATCGACGCCTGGACACAGAATAGTCCGCAGTTTTGTATTGCGGACTTTTTTCGTTTGGTACATGGACGCTCGCCGATTCCCACCACTTCATAGCGGGGAGCGACGGTTTGCGGTCAGACAAAGAGTGGAAGCTGATGCGCTGGTATGGTATAATGAGATACTTGGCAATATAAAGGAGGACCCGGCGATGGGCACGGCGATCCTGTTCTTTTTGATCACATCCCTGGCGTCCGTTGTGGGCGCCATCAGCGGCATTGGCGGCGGCATCATCATCAAGCCTGTGCTGGAGCTGGTCACGTCTGAATCTGTGGAGGCCATCGCCTATCTCAGCGGCTGTACTGTGCTTGCGATGGCCATCGTATCATTGCTGCGCCGACGCAGGGAGATCAGCGTCGGTTTTGAGCTTAGGCGCGGTACGCTGCTCGCCATTGGCTCGGCGGTGGGCGGCGTGTTGGGCAAGCTCCTGTTTGTCGAGGTCCGCAATGCAGCGGGATGGGACATGGTGGGCATCTGCCAGTCGGCCGTGCTGGCCGTGATGGCCGCGTTTCTGATGGTGCATGTGATGAACCGCGCGCGCATCGGGACCCGCGACATGCAGTCGGGCGCGGTGTGCGCGGCGCTGGGCGCTGGACTGGGGTTGCTGTCCGCGTTTCTTGGCATCGGCGGCGGTCCGCTGAACCTCGCGGCGCTGAACTACTGCCTGTCGATGGACATCAAGCGCGCGTCGCTGCACTCGATCTACATCATTCTATTTTCCCAGGCGGCAAGCCTGCTGATGACCTTCGCACAGCGCGCGGCGCCCGACGTGCCGCGGCTTCTGCTGGTCGCGTCCATCCTCGGCGGCGTGTCCGGCGCGCTGGCGGGCAGCGCGCTGGTCGCAAGAATGCCGAACAAGACAGTCGGATACCTCTACTGGGCCATCCTCGTGTTCGTGTTCGTCATGGCGCTGTTGAACCTGTACGGCTATCTAACTTAGGTTAGCGCATGCTGATGCGCTCGGACACCTCCACGACCTTCGTCGAACTCGACGCTTGAACAAGGTTCGACCCCTCTTCGGGACCCATATGCGGCGCCGGATCATAGTATGGCTCTGAGCGCCGCATCGGCACGCCGGATGGGATCGGCTGTGCGCAGAGCCGCTCCGATGCCGACTGCCGCGACACAGTCGCGACATGCTGCATGATGAATGGCCCTTTGTCAGGGGCATCATGCGCTTTTTGTGTGCGCTCTAATAAAGGAGTAAGCACGATGCCATACACCAATACGGATTTGGTCGCGTTCGTTCAGAACGCGTACTCGATAAAGGCTCGATATTGGTACGGAACCTATTGGCTCAAGGCGACCTCGTCCCTGTACAATAGCAAAAAGGGGCAGTATCCCTCTCAGTATACGTCCTCGCGCGCCGCGCAGTATCAGAAGGACATCGCGGATGGCAAGATGGTGGCGGATTGCAGCGGGTTGATCAAGGGTTTCTTCTGGTCGAAGAACAACACCCAGACGTCCAAGTACGGCGACGGGTTTCCCGACGTCAGCGCGAACCAGATGATCTCGTCCTGCTGCTCAAAGACAGGGTCGATCAACACGCTCCCGGAGGTGCCGGGGCTGTTGCTTTGGCACGACGGACACATCGGCGTGTATATCGGCGGCGGCTATGCCATCGAGGCGCGCGGATTTAGCTACGGCGTCGTCAAGACGAATGTGAAGGACCGCTCCTGGGAGAAATGGGGCCAGATGAGTTCGAAATACCTGACCTACGACCAGAGTGTCGACCCTACGCCCATCGAGTTTGGCGACAGGCCGCTCGAGTACGGCGACGAGGGCGACGACGTCAAGCAACTGCAGACCCTGCTGATCGGCTGGAACTATTCCTGCGGCAAGTGGGGCGCGGACGGCGACTTCGGCTCGGCCACGGAATCGGCGGTTGTGGCCTGGCAGCACGCGAACGGACTGCCCGAGACCGGCGTCGTGGACGACGACGACTACGCCAAGATTGATGAGTTGCTGACCCCAGACGAGGGCGGTGACGATGATGGCGATGGCGACGGCGGCGATCCGGAACCCAACGAACAGTACGTTACTGTCACCAGCGGCAGCGCCGTCAACATTCGCACGGCCCCGAACACCGGCGCATCCGTCCTCGGCATTGCCAAGAAGGGCGATACGTTCGAATACGCGGGCGAGACCGCCGAGAACGGCTGGTTCAGCATCCTGTACCACGCGGACACCGGTTGGATCAGCAGCAAGTACACGACGTTGAGCGACGCAGCCGTCCCGGACGACGGCGGGAACGATAGCGGAGATGGGGGAGACCCCGAACCCGAAGATCAGCACGTCGAGGTCACCAGCGGCAGCACCGTGAACGTTCGGTCTCAACCGAACACCGACGCAAAGGTGCTGGGCGTCGCGAAGCTGGGTGACGCGTATCCGTACGCGGGCGAAACCGCCGAGAACGGCTGGTTCAGCATCCTCTATCAGGGGAACACAGGCTGGATCAGCAACAAGTACACCACTTTGGAGGACGGCCCAGCGCCCGAGGCGGAAAAGGCGATCGTGGATCTGGACTCCTACTCCGACCTGAAGAGCGACAAGAACGATTGGGGAAAATTGGCCCAAAGCGTGAACTTTGTGATCCTTCGGTGCGGCGTGACCCGCACCTCCAGTCAGCCCATGGGCATCGGGTCGGACCCGGACTTCACCTACGCTTGCCAGCGGTGCATCGAGCACGGCATTCCGTTCGGCGTGTACTACTACGGCCATGTGAACGACCCGGACGACGCCCGGGAAGAAGCCGATTTTACCTGGGAAATCGCCAGCCCGTTCGCGCCATTGTTTTATGTGTACGATGTGGAGGAAGCGTCCCTCACCCCTGCCTGCGTCACGGCCTGGGCCGATCAGATCCGCGCCCACGGCGCGAAGAAGGCAGGCATCTATGTCGCCCACAACCTGTACACCCAGTTCCAGTCCACCGTGGGCAGCTATGACTTCGTCTGGATTCCGCGCTACGGCCAGAACACGGGCGAGTATGAACCCAAGTATGCCCCGGCCTACCCCTGCGACCTGCATCAATACACCAGCGTCGGACAGGTACCTGGCATCGCCGACGACACCTTGGATCTCAACCGACTCACGGGCAGCAAACCGCTGAGCTGGTTCCTGGAAGCCTAGGTAAGCACTGAACAATTCGATCACCGTCTGACGGCTGTATTTCCGTCCATGTGCACTGGCAAAACGCTCGACGCAGCGCTGCTGCGCCCTCGGTTTCTGCAAGCTCACATGGACGGAAATTATGCTCGCCAGTCGGTGACCAGCCGACGCGGCTCGCGCAGTGCATCCCGGATGCTTGTAAATAATCGCCAAAGAATGGCATCGTCTTTGTTTGTGGCTTGTCAGATTCGCTCCGCCGTGTTATCATTCAGGCGTACGATCGACGGGAGGGAATGCCGGATGCTGACGACGCCGGAACAATACTTGGATTCCATCGAAGGCCCCGGGCGAGACTGGCTCCAGGAGTTTTATGACCATATGAAGCGGCGCCACCCGGACATCGCGCCGGTGATGTTCCGACAGCGCCCGATGTACAAGGTGGGCAAGAGCTATGTGATGTTCACCGCCGCCGCGAGCCACTTTAGCGTACACACGCTGAACTTTGAGTTGATCGAAGCGCTGAAGCGGGATTTGCCCAAGGCCGCCTATGGAAAAGGCTGTGTGAAGGTCCGGTTCACAGACAAGGCGGCGCTGCCCGCGCTGAAAGCGCTGGTCGATCAGGCCATTGCGCTGAACATGCGGCCTGATGCACCGCCCGTGGATATCGTGCCTGAGCTGCCATATGATGAGGCGCTCGACCGTGCGTTTCCGGGCGTCAGGGCCAAGTGGCTGCCGCTGTACGAAGCGCTTCGCGATGCAGCTCACGAGCGGTTGCCCGCATTCCGCGAGTACTTTCCGGCCGTGAACGTGCTGTGGAAACACGAGACGACCTTTGCGCAGATCAGCGGCACGTCTGGCGCGATGCGTGTGGAATTCTATTCGGACCGCCCGCGACCAGAGGTCGGCCCGGTTCGCACCCAACAACTGAGCAAAAACCGCATTGCGCATATCGTGGAACTGACAGACGCGTCCCGATTTGACGACGTGATGAACTGGCTGGCAGCGTCCTATGCCCTGACGGCGAAGAAATGACAGCATCACCAAAGAGATCACGAGAGGACGTGAAACGGATGCCGGAATTGCCGGATTTGGAAGTTTTCAGAGCGAATGTATTTCAAAGGCTGACATCAAAAAGGCTGACCGGTGTCGAGGTCTTTAGCCTGCGCAAAGTATATACCACCAAGCCGATGCTGATGAACGAACTGATGGGCAGAAACCTGCTGCGCATAGATCGTGTTGGCAAGGAATTGTACTTTGATTTTGGAGAACGCAGAATCATTGCGGTGCATCTGATGCTGAATGGCGAGATCTCGATTGCAGAGAATGAAGCGGCGGTTGAGTTGATCAGCCACAAGGTTTTCGCGTTGCGGTTCGAGCGTGAAACCCTCGTAATCAGCGACAAGGGCGGTCTTTGCACCGTCAAATACAAGCCCTTGGCAAATGGAACACCGGATGCATTCGACGCGACGTTTTCGCTAAAGTATTTTTCGGACGTGGCGCGCGAGAGATCACATGCCAACATCAAGGCATTTCTCATCGATCAGCATGTTGTCAAGGGCATCGGCAATGCCTATGCGGACGAAATCCTTTGGACCGCGCGCATCTCCCCGCGCTCATTGGTTGGAAAGATACCGGAAGAAAAACTGGCTGATCTGTATCACGCCATTGACGCTGTTTTGCACAGCGCCATCGCTTCCATCAAGCGCATTTCTCCTGACATCATCTCGGGTGAAGAAAGAAGCTTCCTGAAAGTACACAATAGAGCGAGAAAGCAAACGGAGACAGGCCATCCGATCAAGGTCGAGAAAATCGCGGAGAAAACCACATACTATACGGCCGAACAAGTATTGTATTTATGAAGTCAATGATCGCAGCTTCCGGCCAGGTTACGGATTGAGCCCTACGGCCTGTTCCGTGAGCTGGCCGCTCATGTCGCCTTCCGAGGGATCCCGCGACAGGTATACCAGTGACGCGCCAAAACCGTTGCTGTTTAGGATGGCGTAGCCATACAAATCGGGCTGAACGAAATCGAAATAAATGCCGCTGAACAGGGGCACTGCAGGCATCAGTGCATTCCAGCGCTTTTGGAGCGCCAACCACTTGTCTGCATAGCCGGAGAGGTCCTCGCCACTCGTATGGCGCAGCGCGGCCGCGCGCATCATCAGTTCCGTATCGCGGATGCCGGACGTATTGTACACGCCCTGATATTGGTCCTCCGTGTTGAACCAGGAATACGGATCAAATGCGTCGCCAAAGTTCGTGCCCATGACAAGCATGTTCTGCGTGCGGGGCTGTTGGCGGTAATAGAGCTTCAGGATCTCGTCAGCAGACCGTGTTTGGGTGGCTAGATCGAACCCGGCAAGCGCCAGTTCCGGCGCCAGTTGGCGCTCGATGATCCGGCAGAGACTGCTGCCCTCGGTCTTTACCCACATCAGTCGCAGCGGGGTCAGGACGCCGTCCAGATACTTATGGCGCACGCCGCCCGCGTCCTCGTCGTATGGGTTCCCGTCCATGTCCAGGACCCAGCCGTCCTCGATGAGCAGTGTTTTCGCGGCGTTGACGTTCGCCGCCAGCGTGTTCATTTGGGCGATCTCTTCGCTCTTCTCGACGGTCATCCACTGCCCGATGCCATAGCAACCGTATACCTGCATCCCGTACACGCCCAGGTACTCGTTTGTGATGGCTGCTTCATCCAGGCACATCGCAATGGCGCGGCGCACAGGCTCGAACCGGGTCACGCCCAACTCACAGCTGAGAGACAGAAAGCTGAAACCGTTGCGCGGATAATTGTAGCGCTTCAAACTCCGCTCACTGACCAGCGCAAGCGCACCGTCGATCAGTGTCTTTTCAGACAGCTTGTTGACGATGTCGAGCTCGCCCGAAGCCAGCATGGGCAGCACGTCCTCTTCGCTGATGGTTTTGATGGTGATGCTTTGGATCTCGGGTTTTTTGCCCTGCGCGTCGCCCTGATACAGCGGATTTGCCTCAAGCATCGCGACCGACGCCTCGTCGTCGAACGATTTCAGCGAGTATGGCCCGCATGAGACGAGCGGATGGCGCAGATACCCATCGTCTCCGAGCAGCGTTTGGCGCAGCGAATCCGCTGTCAGTCCAAGCACGCTGGCGCCTTCGCCGTCGTCTGTAACTTGGCAGCCCGGCGCGATGATGTGGATCGGATACGGCGTGACGCGCATCGATAAAAGCTCCGTAAAGATCGGAAGCTGGACGGCCTCGATGGTCATGGCAAACCGGTCGTCCCCAAGCAACCGTACACCAGAAAACACACCTGTCGAGCCGCTGGCGTACGCCGCGTAACCGGCGAGGTGCCTGTACCGCCCAATAGCTGCGCCGAGCGCGTTCGCCTGGGAGGAGGACTGCAGCAGTATCGAAAACACATAGTCGCGCGCAGTAACGGGCACACCGTCCGAGAACACGAGCCCGGGCTTGATCGTGAAGGTGTACGTCACATCCCCTTGCCGTGCTTTCGAGGTCTGCATGTCAGAAAGAACGCTCATGTCCGGCTGGTATCCGCCGCTGCCGGTGTACATGACGGTGCTGTAGCCATGTATGGCGCTGCGCACGTCCATGTCCACGCTGCTCAGGCCCCACATGTCGCTGAAAAACGCGCCGCTCATGCGCTGCAACACGCCCACCACCACGCTGTCATCCTTTTGGGCGGCGC
>JAVBTW010000099.1:0-5688 GCA_031555975.1 Eubacteriales bacterium | reverse complement strand
CACATTGACATGGCTGTCCGGCTTCAGCGGCGTGATTGCGATCGTCAGCGGCTGTGATGTCAGTCTCTGGCGGAACTCCCGAAGCGCGATCTCCCAGTGCACGCCGTTGCAAAAGTTGTCGGAGATCATGTCGCCGTCAATGAACGCGCTGGCGATGTCGCCCTGATAATCAATTTGCAACAGCACATCCTTGACATCCAAACCATGCCAATCGGGCACATCCAATGCGTAGCGCGTCGGCCCGACCTGGCGCATCGAAACAGCCAGCTCAACGGGGTCCTTTTCCAGGAGATATCGCGCGAACAGCCCATCGCGCCCCGCTTTCGCGGACGCGGGCAGCGGCAGCACACCGTCCGGGAACACCGAGACCGTGACGCTCGGCTGGTCATGTTCAATCCGGATGCCCTCCTGTGACGCCAGCACCGTGCCCTCCGTCATCACCAATACCCGTACACCGCGATCATCGACTGCGGCCAGGTGCAGGCTCTGCGCGCGGGTCAGCGTGACAAAGCGCACGGCCTTTCCGTTTTGCACCGCTGTGAACGCGGTGTCAAAGCGTCCGTCCGTGATCTCTGTCCCATCCGGAAAGACATAGTTCGGCTTCATACCCTCAGGCGCAAAGAAAAACGCATAATCCGCCCCATCCACCGTCAGCATGGTCAGCGGTTGGGCCAGCGCCGAGCGCAGCTTGATGCCGCAAATATCCATGTTGAATGGCAGCACACAGTTTTCGCCCGCGGTCAACGAGATGCCCTCGAAAGCGATTTCACCGTCCGGCAGCAACAGCCGCACGGTTTCGTCCGATTTGTCGCTCATCTCCGCATGGTCCTGATAGTTGTTCAGGAACAGAAATCCACCGCCGTCCGCACCCATCCGAACGGCATAACGCAGGGTTCGGTCGTCCCTGGGGTCGATGTCCTGCGAACCCTCAGGAAGCACGGTTTTCATCCCGCACAGCGTCCCCTCAAACGTTTTGCAAAACAGATGCAGCGCACGCAACCGACTGTAGGACGGCCTGACCTGGCCAAACTCACCCAGCGCGGCCTGATAATCGTAGGACAGTTTGGGCACCTGGCTTTCGTTCATGAACAGCCCGTGCGCTCCACGCGGATTCGTGCCGCCATGGTACATGTAGTAGCCAAGCGTATTGCAGCCCGATGCGATCTTGATGTTCGCCATGGCGTCCACGCTTTCATACGGCAGCCGGAACCGGTAATTGTAACTGCACGTCATGCCGCCACCCATCTCGCAGCACATATAGGGCTTGGACTCCGGCGGATAGACCGGATCAAAGTTGTAGGTGGCCGGTACGCGGCTGTTGTGGTTGTCGCGATACAGGTATTCCTCCGTGGCCGGATGCTCGCCTTTGTGGGCATAAAAGATCCAAGGGCGAAACGCGTATCCTCCCCAGAGCGGCATCATCTCCTCCGGCGTGGCCGCGCCGCCCCAGCCGGTGCAGGTGTAAAATGGCACGTCTATGCCTTCCTCCCGGGCGATGTCGCGCAGACGGATCATGTAGGCGTCGCCCTGGTGGCCGACGGGCACCCATTCGTTGGAGATGCCGGTGGTCAGTTCCCATGGCGCAGCGGAGTGCATGTATTCATTGTCAATCTGCGCCGCGACAATCGGGCCGCCGTCCCCATAGAACAGTCCGCGCAGTTCTTGGCCAAGCCACCGATACCAGCGGCGCGTCGCGTCCAAAAACCCGTCGTCCAGGCTGCGCACCTCATAAGGCTTTCCATACAGCCAGTCCGGCAGTCCGCCGTTTCGGGCCTCGCCGTGATCAAACGGGCCGATGCGCACGATGACGCGCAGGCCGTGCGCGGCACAGCACTCGACAAACCGCCGCAGGTCCCTTCGCCCGGAAAAGTCAAACCGGCCCTCCGTTTCTTCGTGATGGATCCAGAACACATATGTGCAGACGGTGTTGATCCCGCCCGCCTTCATTTTTTGGATCGCATCCGCCCAGCGGTCTTCCCAAAGTCTGGCGAAATGGATCTCGCCACACACGCCGAAGAAGGGCCGATCGTTAATCTGCATGTAATAGTTCGTGAATGACAGCCGCTCGCCATCCGGCCGTCCGCCGCAAAATCCGGGCGAAAGCGGATGGATGTGCTTGGGCGCAACATGGCGCAGGTCGAGTTCGTATCGCATTTCACCGCTCCTCTAGCCTTTGATGGAACCGATCATGACGCCCTTGACAAAGTAACGCTGCAGGAACGGATACACGATCAGGATGGGCACTGTGGCAACGATGATGGTGCAGTATTTAACCAGCATGCGGAACTGCTCCTGCTGGGTCTGGCCCACCGAGCCGACCTGGGTCATGGAACTGGTGTCGTTCTTCAGCAGGATCTCGCGCAGCAGCAACTGCAGCGGATACTTATTCTTGCTCTGCAGGAACAGGGATGGATTGAACCAGTTGTTCCACCAGTACACCGCATAAAAGAGCGTGATGACAGCGATCGTGGCTTGGGCCAGCGGGAAATAGATGCGCCACAGGATGATCCAGTCGTTCGCGCCGTCCAGGTGCGCGCTCTCTTCCAGGCTCTCTGGGATGCCAGCGAATGTGGTGCGCATGACGATCAGGTTCCATGTATTGACGATGACCGGCAGGATGATGCCCGCGTAGGAATCGAGCAGCCCCATGTTCTTGACCATCAAATAGAACGGGATCAATCCGCCCTGAAAATACATCGTGAACACGATAACCTTCATGATCCTGCCATTCCAGTAAAGCCCCTTGCGGCTGAGACCGTAGGCGCCGGTGATGGTCACGAACATGTTCAGCACCGTGCCGATGCCAAGATACAGCAGCGTGTTCATGAACGAGGTCGGGATGTTCGGGTTCTCCATGACCAGTGTATAGCCCTTGAACGTCATTGGCTGAAGGGGCAGGACAAGAATGCCTCTGTTGGCATACATGAGCGTCGGATCGCTAATGGATGAGACGAACACGTACCACAATGGGTAAATACAAATCACGCACAGCAATGCCATGAACACATAATTGAACACCGCAAATCCTTTTTCGCCGGATGATCTTCTGTCCAATGTCATTTTTCCCCCTCCTTTACCACAGACTTGTCTCAGTCAGCTTGCCACTGACCCGATTGGCAATGACCACGAGCGCGAAATTGATGAGCGAGTTGAACAGATTGACCGCTGTTGAAAAACTAAAGTTCGCTTCAATGATACCCCGACGGTAGACATACGACGAAATCACGTCGCTGGTCTCATAGGTCAGCGGGTTGTACAGCAGGATGATCTTTTCATAGCCCACGTTCATCATTGAGCCGACCCGCAGGATCAGCAAGATCGCGATGGTCGGCATGATGCCCGGTAGCGTGACATGCAGGGTCTGCTTCCAGCGTCCAGCGCCGTCGATGGTGGCCGCCTCGTACAATTCCTGGTCAATGCTGGCCAGCGCCGACAGGAAGATGATCGAGTCCCACCCGAGCCGCTGCCACAGCTCCGACCCGATGTACATCGTGCGAAAATACTTGGAGTCGCCCAATAGGTTGACCACGGGCAGCCCCATGTTCTTCATGATCGAGCCAAACAGCCCGTCCGTGGACGAGAAGTCCACCAAGATGCCGCACAGCACCACGAGCGAGATGAAATACGGCATGTAGGTGATCGTCTGCACGGTGCGCTTGTAGCGCACGCTGCGCATTTCGTTCAGCATCAGCGCCAGGATGATCGGCGCCGGGAAGCAGATGATCAGGTTATAAAAATTGATGACCAGCGTGTTGCGGATCGTACGGAAAGCAAACGGGCTGCGGAAGAACTCGCGGAACCATTGAAGGCCCACCCACTTGCTCCCCAGAAAGCCCTTTTTCGGAGCGAAGTCATTAAACGCGATGACAATACCGTACAAAGGACCGTAGGCCCAGACCAGATAAAAGATCAGCGTCGGCAGGATCAGCAGATAGACCATCCAGTGCTTTCTGAAGTCATTGGCGATGATCTCTCGGGTGGTGCGGACGTGATAACCCTCGGGCAGCGTACCGCTGCTGCTGATGGACGCCAAAAAGCGGCGCTTGTCCTGACGCGCGGCTTTTATGTTATCCACAATTATGATGATCAGCGCGGCAGACATGGAGACCAGCGCCAGCAACCAACCCCAGGCAAAGCTGGCCGTGTCTTTCGCAATGGAGAATTCAGAGCTGGCGGAGAATCGGATGTCAAACTGGAACAGCGCAGCGCACAGCGTGGCCAACGCCAGCAGGATCACCGGCATCGATCGCGCGCCGGGCCGGACGATCATCAGCACGGCAGCCAAGAAAATGCTCACTGTGGCCCCCAGCATCAGCGGATGGGGAAAGCCGTTGGACTGACCCTCGGGTACGCCCTGGAGGAAGTCCAGCCCGGTGAATACCACGGTCTGGTCCGCCACTTTGGCGTGAGTGCCCTGGGTATAGGGTAAAACGATGCTGCACAGCACCAGCGCGCACAGCAATAAAACGAGGATGCGCATGGGCGAAAACGCTCGGGATGTAGATTGATTGGCAGTCGTTATGGTCATCGCCACCTCAGCCCTTTCAGATTCATGGTAAAGGAAGCCGGACGGACTGGGCAGGCGATGATGGGTTCGGTTACTGGCTGGCGAGTGGATTATTCGTTCAGGCGGACTTGCAGAATCCGAAGCTGTAGCAGCGCTACCGCGCGTGTTTCCGCAAGTCCGCCTGAACGGAAAAGCAACCGCCAGACAGTGACCGAATGGATCATCGGTTACCCAGGGACCGTCCGACTCTTCTTTGCATCAGGGTTTACCGAGCGAGGTAGCGGTCGAGGGCATTCTGCTTGATCTCGACCATTCTGTCGAGGCCCATGCCCTTCATGTTCGCGATGTACTCGTCAAACTTCTCGATCGGCTCCTGGCCGGTGATGAACTTCGCGGTCATCTCTTCGCGGTAGGTCTTGATGTTGGTTTCAATGTTGGACAGCTCGCGCGCTTCATCTGCGGTCGGGCTGATCGCGTCCGGCATGAAGTAGCTGGCGTCGTCCTTGCCCCACTCAGAGATGCACTGCCACACTTCCGGCTGCATTTCGTAGGAAGTGGAGTCGCGCAGGTAGCCCCAGTTGTGCAACTTGATCAGCGGGTAGATGGTCCAGAAGTCAAGGTCAGTGCCCTTGCCGGCCGCGCCGGTCTCTTCGTAGATCCACTCCAGCTCGTCCTTGTCGTTCCACTTGTAGGTAACGCCTTCGACGCCGTAGGAGCAAAGGTCGCCGCCCTGCTGGCTGTACCAGAAGTCTTTCCACTTCATGGCGATTTCGTCGATTCCGTCCTCAACGAGCTTGGTCGTCATGAACTCGCGATCGGAGCGGACGATGGAGTCGAACTGGCGCAGATGCACCTCTTGGCCCTCAGCCAGTACAGGCTGACGCACGGCCAGCAGTTTGAACGTCGGGTTCTTGGTCATGCCGGTGACCTTTTCCTGGCCGATTTCACCGTACGCACCGCCGAACGCGCCATAGACGCCGTTCGCAACGTTGGCCGTATAGTCGTCGTTGGTGCGGGTCATGAAGTCTGGATCGACCAGGCCCGCTTCGTACCAGGCGTTCATCTGAGCCAGGAAGTCTTTGTAGCTGGCCTCGGCGGGGCCGTACACGGCCTTGCCGTCCTTGTTCAGCCAGTTGAATCCCACATCATAGGCCGCGGCAAACGCGAAGTTTGTCGGCATG
>JAVBTW010000322.1:0-3592 GCA_031555975.1 Eubacteriales bacterium | reverse complement strand
TACTATAGTAGCATATTTCACAGTTTCCTTTCAGCCAGCGCCTTGAGCCTGCGGCGCTCCTCCGGGTCCGCGATTTTTTTGGAGATCGAGATGACGGCCAGCGTTGGCGTCAGCACGGCCATGCGCCCGGGCAGGGTGATGCGCTGGGTCAGCCTCGGCCCCTTGCCCTGCTCGGGCTGTTTGAGGACCTGCGCCAATATGGACGCGCCGGGCTTGATGGCCGCGGGATGCTCCGCGTCCGCCAGTGGCAGCAGCGCGTTTTGCCCGACGCCGATGTCCACGAACGCTGCGTCCATGCCGGACAGCACATTGTCCACCCGGCCCATATACACATTGCCCATCAGGGAACCCGCGTCCGCCGCATCCGCCAGCAGTTCCACCAGCTCACCGTCCTCCAGAACCGCGAGCTGCGTCATCCCCCCGGCCGAGGCCAGCAAGAGTTGTTTGTCCATGTCGGTCTCCCGTCAAATTGTTGCTGCTTATGCACTGAACAGCTCCACCGGCTGCCCTTTCTTGTCCAAAGCCCAAAGCTGCGTCCGGTGATACCGCACCGACTCGGGCGGCTGAACCCCCGCACGATCCGCCAGCGTCCGCACAAGCAGATCCGGCTTCAGCGTGGCGGGCTCCGTCAGCAGCAACCGCGCCAGCAGCTCATAACCAACTTCGGTCTGTTTTGCTTCCACAGAAACCGACCATGGTCTGATGTCGGTCAATTTCTCGCCCGACTTGGTCTTGCGCAGCGCCATCACGCTCCGCTCCGCCAAAAACCCCGGCGCCGCGCTGCAGATTTCCCCAGCGCCCTCGCCCGAGAGCGAGATCACATAGTCGCTCATCTGCACGATCGCCATGCGCTTGGGCTGCTCATCTGCGATCAGCCGCACCCGCCTGAGCGGCAGATCCGGCGGCAGCGCGCTGCTCATCTGGTCGAAAGCCTCGGCTTCCGTGACCGGCGACGCCAGCTTCACCTCCAAAATCTCGCAGTCGCTGGTCCAGCCCATCGCCAGCGCAGACGCGAAGCTCATCGAGGGATGCGGATTGAAACCCTGAGAATACGCCACCGGAATATCGGTCCTGCGCAGCGCCATCTGCATGAACCGCTGCAGGTCCAGGTGAGACACGAACTTGAGCCGGTCCAGTTTTCGAAACTCAAACAGCGCCCTCATACGCACGCCCCCTCATAGCGCTGCAGGCCGCAGCCGACGCAGCCCTGGCGGCAGTCCCGCGTGGTCTCCCCGCCCTGGGCCTTTTCCCATTCGCGGATCAGGAACGGCTTGTCCACGCCCGCGTCCAAATGATCCCAGGGGAGCACTTCTGCCGTGGCCCGCACGCGCGTCGCGTAAAAGTTCGGATCGATGCCCGCCTCTAAAAACGCCTGCATCCACTTGTCGTATTTGAATTGCTCCGTCCAGCCGTCAAACTGGCACCCGAGCAGGTATGCTCGCTCCAGCGCGTCCGCCAACCTGCGGTCGCCCCGGGCGAAAACCGCCTCAATAAAGCTCAAATCCGGCGCATGGTACTTGAAGTCCACGCCCTTGATCTGGGACAGCGCCGATTTCAGCATCATCTGTCGCCGCACGACGGACTCGCGGTCCAGCTGCGGCGACCACTGAAACGGCGTGAACGGCTTCGGTACGAAAACCGAAGCGCTGACCGTGATCCGAAGCCCCGGCGCGCGCTGGGCCTTGGGCAGCGCGAAATCCTGCTGCTGCACCTTCCGGGCCAGCTCCGCGATCCCCATCACGTCCTCGTCGGTCTCGGTGGGCAGTCCGATCATGAAGTACAGCTTCACCGCGCTCCAACCTTCAGCGAACGCCTCCGACACCGAGCGCATCAGGTCCGCTTCCGTGACGCCCTTGTTGATCACATCGCGAAGCCGCTGTGTGCCCGCCTCGGGCGCCAGGGTCAGTGCGGACTTGCGCACCTTCTGTGTCTCTTTCAGCGCATCGGTGATCACTGAATCAATCCGCATCGACGGCAGCGACACCTTCACGCGCTTGTCCAGAAACCGCGTGATCATCTCCCGCGCCAGCGCGGGCAGGCAGGAATAATCGCCGCTCGAAAGGCTCATCAGCGAGATCTCGTCGTAGCCCGTCTGCTTGACCAGCTTGTCCGCCAGCGTCAAAAGCCGCTCCACGGAGCGCTCGCGCACGGGCCGGTAGATCATCCCGGCCTGGCAAAACCGGCAGCCCCTCGTGCAGCCCCTAAAGATCTCCAGCATGATCCGGTTGTGGACCACTTCTCCATAGGGCACAATCAGTTGGTCCGGGTAATCGGCCGCGTCCAGGTCTCCCACCATCGCCTTCATCACATGGGCGGGCGCGCCGGACCCCGGCTTGGGCGTCAGCTGCTGGAGGGTGCCGTCTGCGTTGTAATCCGCGTCGTACAGGCTCGGCGCGTACACGCCTTGGAGTGTTGAGGCCATGCGCAGGAACGCTTCCCGCTCCTGCCCGCTTTCCTTCCACGCCTTGTACACATCCAGCATGCGAAGCGTCAGCTCCTCGCCGTCGCCCAGGGCGATCAGGTCCACGAAGGGCGCAAGCGGCTCCGGGTTGTACGCGCACGGGCCGCCGCAGATCACGAACGGGCCGTCCGTCCTGTCCGCCTGGCGCAACCGCATGCCCGCCATGTCCAGCGCGGCCAGAATGTTCGTAAAGCTCATTTCATAGTGCAGCGTCACGCCCAGCAGGTCAAAATCGCGCACCGGCGTCCTGGACTCCAGCGTGAACAGCGGAATCTCTCGATCGCGCATCTCCTGCAGCATGTCAACCCACGGCGAAAAAACGCGCTCACACCAGGTGTCCGCGCGCTCGTTCATGATGTGATACAGGATCTTCATGCCCAGATGCGACATGCCCACTTCATAGGTGTCAGGGAACAGGAATGCGTACCGCACCGCCACGGATGCCGGGTCCTTCATGACGCTGCCATATTCGCCGCCCATGTAGCGCACGGGCTTTTGTACGCTCATCAGCGCAGCGTCGATCCGCTCTGTCAGGTTCAAACTCAGGTTCCTCCCCGCCCTCTTCGGCGCAAAATGCTTCGATTAGTATACCATAATTGAGGGTGTTTGACAACCTGTGCGCGCTTCGGATGCGAAAGGATAACATGCCCGATTCTGTTTTTCATACTCATGTACTATGTAATAAAAAATACAAAAAAGCAAAAGATTGTACTAGACCTGGCGGCGTCGGTCTGCTATACTGCTTAGGGAAATGTGTAAATTCTCGGAGGATATCGCAATGCATGACCTGATGCAACGCGCCCTGGACTTTGGATTTTCCCATGCCGGCGTGATGGACGCAAGCACACTGGTCTTGCGCCCGGAAGTGCGCGACATGTGCAGCGCCGACAAGTGCCATCAATACGGCAAGAGCTGGATGTGCCCGCCCGCCTGCGGCAGCATCGAGGACAATCAGGCGGTGCTGAACCGCTTCAAGACCGGCCTCATCGTTCAGACCACGGGCGAGCTTGAAGACGACTTCGACTACGAAGTGATGGAACAGGCAGGCGCCGACCAAAAGCGGCTGTTCCAGGCGTTCTGGCAGCAGATCAGGGACGAGTACCCCGGCATGATGGCGCTGACCAGCGGCGC
>JAVBTW010000044.1:0-3698 GCA_031555975.1 Eubacteriales bacterium | reverse complement strand
CGAGCGAAGCGCCAGTTTGTCATCCTCCGACCCGCTTCAAGCGCTCAGGATGACACACAGGCGCTTCGCTCGACGCGATGACCGCATAAGGCGCTTATCTCTTCTTCACCATGCCTTTGCCCATCTCAGCATACGCTTTTACGCGCTGGTCGATGTCGGGCCACTTCTCTTCGCTGGTCTTGCTGAACATACCCTTTTCGACATCCCCCGACGCAAGCCGCTCGTGCGCGATCAGCGCCCAGGCGGCATCTGTCAGGTCCGCGAACGACGGGTCTCGCTGCGCCACGCAAACGAAAGACTGCCGCGGGCTGTTGATGTCCTCGCCGCTGATGGTCATGAACCCGAGCTTCCCGCACAGCGCGCGGATGCGCGCCACCTGATCCGGCGTGTTGCGCGACGGCGCAAAGGTCAACGCGCGGTAGCCGGCGTCCTTTGAGAACTGCAGCAGTTCGTCCAGATAGCCGTCCTCAAACGACTGCGTTTTCTTGTCGCCGGTGATGGACGTACCGATCACGTCGCCCAGATAGGCGTGTGCGCTGATGGCATGGACGGACTCGGCCAGGTCGATGAACTCCGGCATGGTCAGCAGTTCGTCCTCGGCGTCCACGTAGAACCTGGAGATCAGTTCGGACTTGATCCAGCCCAGCAGGTCGTAGACGCTGTGGGGATTGCCTTCTTGCAGGATCAACGCTTCGATCGCCGCCGGGATTGGCAGACTCAGCGTGTGCTTGATGAAGTCCACCAGCTTTTGTTTGTCGCCGGTCACTTCGATCATCCGTTGGGCCAGCGCGCGGCTGATGTGACGCTCGGTCACGGTGCCGCCGTTCGCGAACTCCGACAGCGGCAGCACGTCTTTGTCAAAGTCAATTTCGATGCCGTACTGGCTCAGCAGTTCGTTGATCGCGCCGACCATCCAGCGGTTGCGCATGTTGCGCTTATAGCGATAGGGCTGAAAGAACTCATTGAGTTGTTTGGCCTTGTTGTGGGGTACTGCGTGCATGGCGGTGTACATGCAACCGTCCTGGTCGGGGTTGTTAATGCGCTTATCGTGGAACGGAGTGCCCTTCATGTTCAGGCGCACTTCGATGCCGATGGTGCCGCCGATGCCGCAGATGTCGCAGGCGGCCAGAAACTCCTCCGCGCCTGCGATGGAGTCATGATCCATCAGTCCCGCCGTGCACAGCCCCGCCTGCCAAGCAAACCAGACGGCCGCGGTGGGGGAGTAGGGCGAGAATGAATAGGTGGTGTGGATGTGGTTGTTGACATCATTGGTGGTGACCGGCATGGGTAGTTCGCCATTTTTTGCGCGGTCTATAAGCTTCTGCAGGTTTTCGAGTCGCTCGGGCGCGTTCAACAGTTGCAGCGCCTCGTCTCTGGTGATGTTGTCCATCGTCAACCTCCCAAGTATGATTTGAGATTCTTGAGGCCTTCGGGAATCGCCACCAGGCAGTCCTCGACGCCCTCAAATTCCAGCGCGATCCAGCCATCGTATTGCGACTCCCTGATGATATGGAAAATGCGGGCCAAGTCGATGTTTCCATGTCCGAACATGGCGCCGCGCAGGTGGTTGCCGCCGCGGGTACCAAACCAGCCCATCTCGGGCGCGGGCCATTCCTTGGGCCGGACATGGAAGTCCTTGGCGTGGATATGCGCAGCGTAGGGCATGCCCACCCACACAGCCCGGGTCGGGTCCTCATCCACGCACAAGAAGTTGCCCATGTCCACCAGCCAGCCAAAGTTTTTGTGATCGACACCCTTGACGATGGCCTCCACGCGCTCACTGTCCTGTGTGAAGAACCCATGGTTTTCGATCATGGTATGAACGCCGATGCCCACCGCGTATTCTGTGACGCGCCGGTAGCCCTCGATGAGGCGGGGCAGCACCGACTCAAAACTCGTGCCCTGCGGCACACCCCAACAGGCGTCATGCCGCATCCGGCTCGCGCCCAGCAGTGCGCACAGGTCGGCCTCGCGCTTCATTTTGTCCACTTCGCAATCCAAATCCCCGTCCAGAAAATTGCCCGATGTCATATAGGAGACGATGGGCAGCGCATAAGCCTTGGACAGCGCGCGCAATTGATCCGCACTCTTGCGGATGGCGTCGCTGTCGCCCAGGTTCACAATTTCCACGCCTTCAAAACCGAGCTCCTTGGCCTTGGGAATCACATCCAGCAAGGTCATCCGTCCATCCTTCATGGCACCCAGGAAGCTGTAAGAACTGACCGCGATCCGCATGATCCAGACCCTCCCCATAGCAGATGTCCACATGCCAACATTGTAACACGAATGGAGGGGGGAATACAAGGGGGCGGGAGGCTGCCTTAGCAGTCCAGTGGCGCCTTCCTTTGTGGCATCCTGAGCGCAGCGAAGGACCGCCCCGCCCGTTCTCCTTGGGGAACGCCGCCCGTGGGTAGGGGAGGTATTTCGCTGCGCTCAGGATGAAAATGGTTTGTGAATGTGTGGCAACACGCCGCTGGCCTACGTTCTGGTCACGTTTTTGATCCATTTGTCGCCCCTCAGCCGGATGAACGCGATCAGCCACTTGAAGCACTGGTCTATTCTGAGGAACAGGAACATCCAAGCGTGAGGCACGTGCCAGACAAAGGCCGCGAGATACGACAGCGGCAGCACGACGAGCCAGCCGCAGATGATGTCCACGTACATGACGAACCGGCTGTCGCCCGCGCCGCGGTTGATGCCCACAAAGCAGCTGGCGTGGTAACAGGTGCCGATCATGGTGGATGCGCCGAGCGCGATCATTTGAATGGCGAGCGCGCTCACATCGCCCGCCGCGCCGTACAGTCCGGTGAACCAGCCGCGTATGAGGAACACGATGCCCGCAAAGAACACGCCGAAGCACAGGAACATCACTTGGATGGAATTGGAATACTCGCGCGTCTTTTGGTAGTTGCCGGCGCCTACGGTCTTGCCGATGACCACACACGCGCCATTCGCAAGCGCGAAGCAGAACAGCATGCCGAGGGTCAGCATCTGGCTGGCGATGATGTTGGCCGAGATCATGAGCCCACCGAGTTGGCCGATGATCCACGTTTTGCCCAGGCCCACCAGCGCCCATTGCGCGTCCCCCAAGCCAACGGGCAGGCCAAACTTGGCATAATCTTTCCACAGCCAGGCTTCGCTGTGGCCGAGGTCTTTCACCTTCAGCGGCAGCGTCTTTTGCACTTTGAACGCATAGATCCAGACGATGCCGAGTTCGATGCATCGCGAGACCAAGGTCGCCAGCGCTGCGCCGCGTACGCCCATGCCGGGGAAGCCGAGCAACCCAAAGATGAACACCGCGTTCAGGCCGATATTGGTGAACAGCGTCACGATGGAGGTGATCAGCGCCACGCGCACCACTTCGACGGAGCGCAGCATACCGATCAACGCCTGTGCGATGGCGTAGGGGACAAAAGAGAAGCAAAACAGGGTGATGTAGGGGAGTGCAGCCTCGACCACGGCGGGGTCGCTGTTGAACACGCTGAGGATGGGTGCGGGGAACGCCCACACGAGCAGCGCGACGAGGGCGGCCAGGGCGGTGACGATGGTGAGCACGATGGAGAACACCATTTTGATGCGCGGCAGGTCGCGCTTACCCCAATATTGGCTGATGAGGACCGATGCGCCGGAGATGAGGCCGGAGACGGTCATGAAATAGAGATTGGAAATTTCGCCGGTTTGGCCGACACCGGCCATGG
>JAVBTW010000027.1:0-4670 GCA_031555975.1 Eubacteriales bacterium | reverse complement strand
CTCAGGATGACCGCACCATACAGCCACGTTCCCCCTCCACGGGTCATCCGGAGCGAAGCGAAGGACCTTCCCCCGTTGCCCCCGCACCGCAGGGGAAGATCCTTCGACTGCGCGCTCCGCGCTCCGCTCAGGATGACCGCGCAATAAAGACACGTTCCCCCTCCACGGGTCATCCTGAGCGAAGCGAAGGACCTTCCCCCGTTGCCCCCACACTGCAGGGGAAGATCCTTCGACCGCGTTCCCCGCGCTCCGCTCAAGGCGACAACGGCTCGTTCGTGCCCCGTTTTGTCATCCGCCACAGCCCATGAACATTCACGATGGACCCCGATCAATTGACAAATATGCATTGTTTTTCGCCACAAATTGGGCTATAATGGAAATTGTATGGGATTTTTCGCTTGAAGCGGCTGGGGGGCATTATTGTGGGCATTTCCATCGGCGCGCAGCTGTACACGGTGCGCGCCTACACGCAGACGGAGCGCGACCTTCGGGAGACCCTCTCGCGGGTGGCGGCCATGGGTTATGACTCGGTGCAGTTGTCGGCGGTCGGACCGATCGCGCCGGACACCGTTGCGCGCCTTTGCAAGGCGCAAAATCTGACGATCGCGCTGACCCACACCCCAGAGGCGCGGATCCTCGCCGACACGGAGCGCGTCATCGACGAGCACCGGGGCTACGGCTGCCGCTATGTCGGGCTTGGCGCCATGAGCGAAAAATACCGCGCCGCCGCCTGGGCGGACCGGTTCGCGGCCGATTTTTTGCCCGCGATGGAGCGGATCAAGGCAGCCGGTCAACTGTTCATGTATCACAACCACGCGTTCGAGTTTGAGCGCATGCAGGACGGGCGGCGGCTGATCGAGCTGTTGGAGGCCATCCCCAAGGAACTGTGCGGCATCACGCTGGACACGTACTGGGTGCAGTTCGCGGGTTGCAATGTGCGCGAGTGGATCAAGCGGTTTTCCGGGCGGATTCCCTGCGTCCATCTGAAGGACATGACCGTTCGGGGCTTTGAAAACCGCATGGCGCCGGTGGGGCGCGGAAACATGGGCTTTGACAGCATACTGGCGCTGCTGCAGGAACTGGGCGGCACGGAGTTCGTGCTGGTGGAGCAAGACGACTGTTACGGCGAGGACCCGTTCGCCTGCCTTGAGGAGAGCTACCGGTATATCAGGGGATGCTTGTAGGAAGAGGGAGTACGCGATATGAACACCATCCGGCTTGGCATCATCGGTCTGGGCAACATGGGCACTTCTCACGCGATGAACGTCCGCGAGGGGCTCATTCCGGGCATCCAACTTGCGGCCATTGCAGACCGAAAGCCCGCGCGGCGGGACTATGCGCACGAAAACTGGCCCGATGTGGCGCTTTTTGACGAGGGGTTGGCCTTGATCAATCGCGCGGATGTGGACGCGGTGCTGATCGCCGTGCCCCACTATCAGCACGCGCCGCTGACCATCGCGGGGCTTGACAGGGGCCTTCATGTGATGTGCGAAAAGCCCGCTTCGGTCTACACCCTGGCGGCGCGGGACATGATCCGGGCCGCGGACGCGCACAACGATCTGACCTTCGGCATGATGTTCAACCAGCGCACCAACTGTGTGTATCGCGAGATGAAGCGGATCGTTGAATCGGGCGAACTGGGCGCGATGCGGCGCATGAGCTGGATTGTGACCGACTGGATGCGCACCCAGTATTACTACGACAGCGGCGCGTGGCGCGCCAGCTGGGCGGGCGAGGGCGGCGGCGTGTTGCTGAACCAGTGCCCGCACAACCTGGACCTGCTGCAGTGGATCTGCGGGCTGCCTACGCTGGTTGACGCGCACTGCCACATGGGCAAGTGGCACGACATCGAGGTCGAGGACGACGTGACCGCCTATCTGGAGTTCGAAAACGGAGCGACTGGCGTGTTTGTGACCACCACGGGCGACGCGCCGGGCACCAACCGGTTTGAGATTTCAGGCGACAACGGAAAGCTGGTCTGCGAGGACGATCAGCTCACGTTCTACCGGCTCAAGACGCCCATCAGCGAATTTTTGCGGACCAGCCGGAACGGGTTTGAAAAGCCCGAGATGGAGATCATCCGCCCGGCGCTGGACGGACAAAACGAGCAGCACGTGGGCGTGATGAAAGCGTTCGCGGGCCACATCCTGGGCGGCGAGCCGCTGGTGGCGAACGGGCGCGAGGGCCTGAACGGACTGATGCTGTCAAACGCCATGCACCTGTCAAGCTGGCTCTCAAAGCCGGTGACGCTGCCCATCGACGAAGCGCTGTTCAAATCCGAGTTGGACAAGCGCGTCCGCACGTCCAAGCTGCGCGATACGGAGGATGTGATCATGGACACGCGCGGCAGCTACGGCACCGGGTCCCAGGACTGGAAAGTAGGAAACTGAGTTGAGGCGGATACTGCGCACACTGAAAACCATCGGCAGTTGGCTGCTGGTTTTGGGGCTGCTGGTGTTTGCGGGACTGATGCTGTCGCCGCGCCTCGGCGGCATCGCGCCCACAGAACCCGGCGCGACGCCCAACCAGGCGGCCTTTTTGCCGGACGACGGCGGGTTTTCGGTGCACTACATCGCCGTGGGCGACGCGGACAGCACGCTGTTTGTCTGTGACGGCAAGACGATGCTGATCGACGGCGGCGACATCGGCAAGGGGTCCATCGTCATAGACTACCTACACAAGCTGGGCGTGAAAAAGCTGGACATCGTCGTGGGCACCCATCCCCACGCGGACCACATGGGTGGCCTGAGCGAAGTGATCGAACAGGTTAGGTTCGGCAAAGTGCTCTCCTCCATGGACGCCTGTACGCTGGGCGTGTTCAGACATTTTCAGCGCGCTGTGGAAAAGCGCGGCGGCAAGATCGAAGCGCCGGAGCCCGGCGCGCAGTTTGCCTTGGGCAGCGCGACCGTGACCGTGCTTGGGCCGGTAAAGCACTATGACACGCTGAACAACATGTCCCTGGTGTTGCGCGTGGACTATGGCGAGACGGGCTTCTTGGTGGAGGGCGACGCGCAGCAGGACGCGGAGACAGACATGATCGAAAGCGGACTTCCGCTCGGCGGCACGGTGCTGCGGGTCGGGCACCACGGCAGCAACGACGCCACGGGCGAGGCGTATTTGCAGGCGGTCAAACCAAAATTCGCGGTGATCGCCTGCGGGGAAAATGCCAACGGACACCCGCACAGGCGGTTGCTGGCGCTGCTTTCGAAGCACCGCGTGAAGGTCTATCGGACGGACGAGGACGGGACGGTTGTGGCCCGGTCCGATGGTAAAAAAGTGACCTTTGAGACGGGGATGTGAGGCCCGCCGAGTCGGGAACGTTCCCGCCGTGGCCCTCGCGCTCTCCCCCACCTCCATGTTCCCCCTACGAAAGGATGTGACTCCATGCGCTCCGTCCGGGCCACCGCATCAAAACCCTATGAAATTCTGATCGACGACGATCTTGTGGACCGCTGCGGGCAGGAAATCGCGTCGCTGTTCCGGCCGGCGCACCTGGCGCTGGTGACGGATGAATCCACCCACGAGCTGTATGCCGCGCGGGCGCTCAAATCGCTGGTGGCCGCCGGTTTTGAGGTGCATGAGCACATCATCAAGGGCGACGGACAACAGAAAAACTTTGAGGCCGTGCACGCCATACTGGATTTTTTGGGCGACCTGCAGTTCCTGCGCTCGGACCCGCTGGTGTGGCTGGGCGGCGGCATGGTGGGCGACGCCGCGGGCATGGCTGCGGCGCTGTATTCCGGCGGCATGTACACCGTGCAGTTGCCCTCCACGCTGGTGGCCGCGCTGGAACTCACCGCCAGCGGTCGGCACACGGTGGACCTTTCAGCGGGACGCAATCTGGCCTGCTGCATGGCGCTGCCGTCGCTGTCGCTGTGCGATACAAAGCTGTTGCGCGCGCTGCCAGACCCCCTGATCCGGGACGGCGTCGCCGAGATGCTGAAATACGCGCTGCTGGGCAGCGAGCCGCTGATGCGAATGCTGGAGGCGGGCAAAGTTTCGGAGAACCTGGACGTGGCGCTGGAACTGTGCATGCGGATCCGGATGGAACTGGTGCGCGGCCAGGAATATGACCCCAACAGTTGGCAACTGCTGCGCATGGGCAGCGTCGTGGGCCGCGCCATTGAGGCGTGTTCGGGCGGCGCGGTGCGGCATGGCGATGCGCTGGGCGCAGGGTTGTTGTGCATGGCCAAGGCCGCGCCGGTGATGCTGCAAAACCTGGGCGGTTGCGCGGACCGGGTCGAGGCGGTGCTCAGGACGCAGGGCATCAACCGTGAGTGCGCGTTCGGGCGCGGCGAACTGCTGACGGCCATCGCTGCGGACCGGAAGCGGGACGAACGCTATCTGACCCTGGCGGTGCCGGAGCGGGTCGGCGACTGCACCTTGAAGCGCGTCACGATGGACGGCCTCAGCGCGTGGCTTGAGGCGGGTGGGATTGAGGAGTAAAGAGCGCAGCCGGTGTGCTGGGTCACAGCGTTGTCGTTCGACCCACGGTCTTCTGACCCGCGGTCTAGGCCCTCGTGGTCAAGGCCCTCGCGGTCAAGGCCCTCGCGGTCTAGGCCCTCGCGGTCTAGGCCCTCGTGGTCTAGGCCCTCGTGGTCTTGGCCCTCGTGGTCATCCTGAGCGCAGCGAAGGATCTTCCCATTACAGGAAGATCCTTCGCTGCGCTC
>JAVBTW010000275.1:0-5437 GCA_031555975.1 Eubacteriales bacterium | reverse complement strand
TTTCCCAACTGTCGGCACACCATGGCGCTGCTGACGGACATCGGCGTACCCTGCCCCGATTGCGGCGGGCGGTTGCTGGAGCGGATCAGCCGGAAGGGCCGCAAATTCTACGGCTGCGAAAAATACCCAGAATGCCAGTTCGTCTCATGGGATCTGCCGGTGCCGGACAAGTGTCCCGCGTGTGGCGGGCGCATGGTCTACAAGCGCGGCCGCAAGGGCGAGGCGTATCATGTGTGTGTGAACGAGCAATGCCGTCACCGCGTCCAGATTGAGACGGACAAGGCCGAGGGCGAAGATGAATAGTCGTCCCGAGGTGTTGGTTGTCGGCGCGGGACTCGCGGGGTGCGAGGCCGCTTGGCAGCTCATCAGGCGCGGGTTTCGTGTGCGCTTGGTGGACATGCGGCCCGGGCAGATGACGCCTGCCCACAAGGGCGCGGGTTTTGCGGAACTGGTGTGCTCAAACTCGTTCAAGGCGGAGCATCTGACCAACGCGTCGGGCTTGCTAAAGGCCGAGATGGACAAGCTGGACAGCCTGATCGTTGACTGCGCCCATCGCGCGCGCGTACCCGCGGGCGCGGCGCTTGCAGTGGACCGTGACCGGCTGAGCTATGAGGTCGAGACCCGCCTGCGCGCAGAACCGCTGTTTCAGTTTCAGTGTGCGAAGGTGGACGAGATGCCGGATGGCGGCCCCTGCATCATCGCAACCGGCCCGCTGACGGATGGCGCGTTGGCGCAGTCGATCGCATCAAAGACGGGTGGGGAGCCGCTGCATTTTTTTGATGCCGCAGCACCCATCGTGACCGCGGACTCCGTTGACATGGGAAAGGCGTTTCGGTTGTCGAGGTGGGGGAAGGGCGACGGTGCGGACTACATCAACTGCCCGATGACCAGGGACGAATACGACGCGTTCCATCGCGCGCTGGTCGCGGCCGAGTTGGCGCCGCTGCATGATTTCGAGAAACACAAAGTCTACGAGGGTTGCCTCGCCGTGGAAATACTGGCCTCGCGCGGGCAGCAGACGCTGGCTTTCGGGCCGATGAAGCCGGTGGGACTCGTCGATCCCCGCACCGGAAAGGAACCTTATGCGGTGGTGCAACTGCGTCAGGATAACGAGCAGGGCACACTGTACAACCTGGTCGGATTCCAGACGCGGCTGAAGTGGGGAGAGCAGAAGCGGGTGTTCTCAATGATCCCGGGGCTTGAGCGGGCGGAGTTCGCGCGATACGGCGTGATGCACAGAAACACTTTCTTAAATGGACCGACACTGCTCAGCCGCAATTATGCGTATAATAGGGATCACAGCATCCGGTTCGCCGGACAGTTGACGGGCGTGGAGGGCTATATGGAATCCACGGCCAGCGGACTGGTTGCGGGGCTGAACTTGGCGCGGATGCTGCTGAGAGAAGAGGAGATCGATTTCGGAGGTCGGACGCTGATTGGCGCGCTGGAGCGGTATGTCAGAACCCCGAACCGGGATTTTCAGCCCATGAACGCGAACTTCGGATTGCTGGATGCGCTTGACATCAGGGTAAAGGGAAAGCAGGCCCGGTATGGGAAGCTGGCGGAGCGGTCACTGACGGCGATCGACGAGCTGATGAAATGACGAACGCGGGCGGGTCACGCTCCCATGCGCTCGCTCCACGACGATACATTGGAGGACAACATGGACACAATCAAGGGCACCACGATCTGCGCGGTACAGCGCAATGGTCAGACGGCCATCGCGGGCGACGGACAGGTCACCATCGGACAATCGACGATCATGAAGGGCACCGCCAAAAAAGTGCGGCGCATCTTCGACAATCAAGTTGTGATCGGTTTTGCGGGCACGGTCGCCGACGCGTTCGCGCTGTCGGAAAAATTCGAAGAAAAGCTGAAACAGTTCTCGGGCAACCTGCCCCGCGCGGCGGTGGAGCTGGCGCAGGAATGGCGGATGGACAAGGCCATGAGAAAGCTTGAGGCCATGCTGCTGGTCGCGGACAAGCAGAACCTGAGGCTCGTCTCGGGCACCGGAGAAGTAATCGAGCCAGACGACGGCGTCTTGGCCATCGGCTCCGGTGGCAACTATGCGCTATCGGCCGCCCGCGCGCTGATGCAGAACACGGATCTATCGGCCAAGGACATCGCCGAAAAGGCGCTGCACATCGCATCGGAGATCTGTGTGTTCACCAACGACCAGATTATCGTGGAGATTGTTTGATATGAATCAATTGACACCAAGAGAAATTGTCCGGGAACTGAACCGCTATATCATCGGCCAGGACGCTGCCAAGCGCGCTGTGGCGGTCGCATTGCGCAACCGCTATCGCCGAGCGCTGTTGCCCGACGACATCCGCGAAGAAGTGACGCCCAAGAACATACTGATGATGGGCCCTACCGGCGTGGGCAAGACGGAGATCGCGCGCCGCCTCGCGAAGTTGGTGGATGCGCCGTTTGTCAAGGTTGAGGCCACAAAGTTCACCGAGGTCGGCTATGTGGGTCGCGATGTGGATTCCATTATCCGAGATCTGGTCGAAGCATCGATCCGGTTGGTGAAGGAACAGCACGCATCCCTGGTCAAAGACAAGGCGCAAAAGAACGCCGAGGACCGGTTGGTGGACCTGATCATTAAGCCCGCGAAAAAGACCAACCCCATCGACATCCTGCTGGGTAACAAGCCCAAGGAGCCGGATCAGAGCGCCGAGGAAAAACAGTCCGCCCGACTGAAGCGCGACGAGGTCCGCCAAGCGCTGCGAAATGGTGAAATGGAACACACCATCGTCGAGGTCGAGGTGGAGGAATCACAGCCGCGATCTGAGATACCGGGCACCGACGTGACCATGAACGACATGCTCGGCTCCTTTATGCCCAAGAAGACCAAAATGCGCAAGGTGGAGGTCGTTGAAGCCCGCCGCATCCTGGCCGCGGAAGAGGAGCAAAACCTGATCGACATGGACGTGGTGTATACCGAGGCCATCGGGAAGGCCGAACAGGAAGGCATCGTGTTCTTGGACGAGATCGACAAGGTGGCCGGAAAGAGCCAGGGCCACGGTCCGGACGTGTCGCGCGAGGGCGTACAGCGCGACATTCTGCCGATCGTTGAGGGATCCACCGTGCCGACGAAGTATGGTCCCGTCAAGACAGACCATGTGCTGTTCATCGCGGCGGGTGCGTTTCACGTGTCGAAGGTGTCCGATCTGATCCCTGAGCTTCAAGGCCGGTTCCCCGTCAGGGTGAACCTGAAGCCGCTCACCAAGGACGACTACAAGTCCATACTGACCCAGCCGGAAAACGCGCTGATTCGGCAGTATCAGGCGCTGCTGGGCGTGGACAATGTGAACCTCGTCTTTGAAGACAGCGCGCTGGACGCCATCGCCGAACATGCCTGGCTTGCCAATGAAAACGCCGAGAACATCGGCGCGCGGCGGTTGCACACGGTGTTGGAGGCGATTTTATCCGACATCGCGTTCAATGCGGGCGGCGGCGATGCCCCCAGCGTCGATGTGAAGGTGGACCGGGATTATGTGAAGGGCCAACTGACCGAGGACTACAAAGAGCAGGACCTGCACAAGTACATCCTCTGACGGGGGCAATCGAAAGCGCCCGAGTTTGGCCGTTCACTGTATTGAAAGCCATGATTTCGGCCAAAATAGTGACCAAATGACGCGATCCATGTCGCGAACAGGAGGTCACTTCTTTTTATGAAAGCGATCATCATGGCGGGCGGCGAAGGCACAAGGCTGCGCCCGCTGACCTGCGACTGCCCCAAGCCCATGGTTCCCCTGATGGACAAGCCGGTGATGGAATACGCCTTGCAGTTGTTGAAGCAGCACGGCTTCGCTGAGGTGGGCGTGACGCTTGCCTACCTTCCAAATCGCGTCAAGGAGCACTTTGGAGACGGCGAGGAACGCGGACAGGCCATCCGCTACTATGTGGAGGAGCAGCCCCTGGGCACCGCAGGCAGCGTGAAGCAGGCGCAGGACTTCCTGACGGAGACCTTTGTGGTCCTTTCCGGAGACGGCCTCACCGACTGCGACCTGACGGCGGCGCTCAAGTTTCACAAGGAGCGCGGCGCAGTCGCCACGATGGTGCTGAAAAAGGTGGAAGTGCCGCTGGAATACGGCGTGGTGGTCACTGGCCAGGATGGGCGCGTTGAGCGATTCGTGGAAAAGCCGGGCTGGGGCGAAGTGTTTTCTGACGCCATCAACACGGGCATCTACATCCTGGAGCCGCAGGTACTGCAACTGGTGCCGGAAGGCAAGCCCTACGACTTCGGGCGCGAACTGTTCCCACTGCTGGTTTCGATGGGCGAGCCGGTCTATGGCTTTCAGATGGACGGCTATTGGTGCGACATCGGCGACATCCCAGCCTACCTGCGTGCGCATATGGACGCGCTGGACGGCAAGGTTTCCCTGATTTTCGGCGGCAAGAAATCCGGTGTGCTGAGGATGCCAGGCGCGGTGGTGGATGCGGGCGCGGTGCTGGAAGGCCCATGTTTCATCGGCGCTGGTGCGAAGGTATCCGAAGGCGCGCGCATCGGGCCGTACAGTGTGATCGGCGGGGGCAGTCAGGTACAGGGCCGCGCAGGCATCAAGCGAGCGGTGCTGTGGCGCGGCGCGACGGTGCAGTCCGGTGCGCAGTTGCGTGGCTGTGTCGTGCAGGATGGTGCGGTGGCCGGCCTCTCGAGCACCATGTTTGAGGAGAGTGTGCTGGCGAACAGCAGCGTTCTGGGTGAAGGCGCGACGTTGATGCCGGGTGTGAAGGTCTGGCCATCGAAGCAGGTCGCGGACGGCGAGCGGTTGATGAAGAACCTGATCTGGGGCGGATCGCTCACGGTGCGGTACGAGGGCGGCGAATTGGCGCTGATCCGGCCGTCGGATGCGATGCTCGGCGCGGACGCGCTGTGCGCCTCGCTGATGCCGCAGATCGTCATGGTGGGCCGCGATGCAGGCATGGAGGCCATGGCCCACGCCAGGGCCGCCACCGCGGCGCTGATGGCGTCGGGACCTCAGGTGATTGACGTCGGGACTGTGACGCTGCCGCAGCTGCGCCATGCCATGCGAACGATGGGCGGGGATGCGGCGCTGTGGATCGAGAAGGACAAGATGGTCCCGCTGGGCGTACACGGGCTGCCGCTGATCAAGTCGCAGCAGCGCAGGCTGAACAGTTCGGTGGCGCGGGAAGAACAGCTGAGCCCCTTTGCCCAAGGCGCGCTGGCTCCGATCCAGGTGCTGCGCACGGATATCGCGTACATGAACATGCTGGCGTCGTCCGTCGATGTACAGATGCTGCGCGAGCGCGCGACGCCGGTGGCGGTGCATTGCGTGAACACACAGTTGCTGACGCTGGCCGAGCGCGTTTTGCGCCGAGCCGGGCTCTCTGTGCGTCCGGAGTGGGAGGAGGAGATGATGGACCTGGGCGGACGCGAGTTGGGCGTGTGGCTGGATGAGCGTGGTGA
>JAVBTW010000216.1:0-17216 GCA_031555975.1 Eubacteriales bacterium | reverse complement strand
GCGCCTCGCGCCCCTCCGCCTTCCAGTGCCACACCGATCATGTCATGGTCCTCCACGCTGATATTGATGGTCTCATTATACCACCACCGCTGCAGGCTGTCATCACAGGCGAACGGTTTTTCCGGATTTGTGATTGGGTGCGGCGGCGGTCTGCCCATTACATACATTTCACTTGACAATTCGGACAAGTTAGGCTAAACTAAATTTGCGAATGTTAGATAGCGCTAACTCAAACGGAGGATGAAACCGATGCGGACATTGAGGGACGTGAGCGTGGGGCAGAGCGCCGTGGTGCTCAAGGTGCATGGCGAAGGCGCCGTGCGCAGACGGATCATGGACATGGGGATCACCAAGGGCGTGACCGTGTTCATTCGCAAGGTCGCTCCGCTGGGGGACCCCGTCGAGATGCAAGTGCGCGGGTACGAGTTGAGTTTAAGAAAAGCCGACTGTGGCATGATCGAAGTGAAGTGACAGAGGGTATCAACGAAGGGGGAAGACATCATGCCAATCCGAATCGCGCTGGCCGGCAATCCGAACAGCGGAAAGACCACTATGTTTAACGACCTGACGGGCAACCGCCAGTACGTCGGCAACTGGCCTGGCGTCACGGTCGAGAAGAAAGAAGGCCGGCTCAAAGGCGCGGACGATGTGCTGATCCAGGACCTGCCTGGCATTTACTCGCTGTCGCCGTATACGCTGGAAGAGGTAGTGACGCGGAACTATCTGATTGACGAGCATCCGGACGTTGTTTTGAACATCGTCGATTCATCCAACATCGAGCGAAATTTGTACCTCACCACCCAACTGACAGAGATCGGGCTGCCGGTGGTCATCGCGCTGAACATGATCGATGTGCTTCGGAAGAATGGCGACACGATCGACATGGAAAAACTGGGCCAAATGCTCGGTTGTGAAGTCATTGAGACCAGCGCGCTCACCGGTGAAGGGTCACGCGAGGCGGCGCTCAAGGCCGCTCAGCTGGCAAAGGATCTGGTCAAGCAAGAGCACCCGCATGTGTTTTCCGGCGAGGTCGAACACGCGCTGGCGCACATCGAGGACATCATAACAAACAAGGTTGAACAGGACCATCGAAGGTTCTATACGATCAAGCTGTTCGAGCGTGACAAGAAGATTCAGGAGCAATTGAGACTGGACGCGAGCACGATGGCGATGATCGAGGGGGTCATCAAGGGCTGCGAGACGATGTTGGGCGATGACTGCGAGGAGATTGTGACCAATGACCGGTATGACTTCATCCAGAAGGTCATCGAAAAATGCGTCGTGCGCAAGCGTCCGCTCGGCAGTCTGTCAGTGTCCGACAAGATCGATAAGGTGCTGACCAACCGGGTCCTTGCATTGCCGATTTTTGCGCTGATCATGATCGGAGTTTATTATGTGTCCATCACAACAGTGGGCGGCATTGTGACGGACTGGACCAATGACGTGTTGTTTGGTGACTGGATCACCAATGGCGTGTCGGCATGGATGCAGTCGGCAGGTGCGTCGCCGTGGCTGCAAGGGCTGATTGTGGACGGCATCATTGGCGGCGTGGGTGCGGTGCTCGGGTTCGTGCCGCAGATGATCATACTGTTCTTCTTCCTGGCGCTGCTGGAGGACTGCGGATACATGGCGCGGATCGCGTTCATCATGGACCGGTTGGTCCGCAGATTTGGGCTATCGGGCAAGAGCTTCATCCCGATGCTGATCGGCAGTGGCTGCGGTGTGCCGGGCATCATGGCGTCGAGGACGATCGAAAACGAGCGCGATCGCCGGATGACGATCATCACCACCACATTTATTCCCTGTGGCGCGAAAATGCCGATCGTGGCGATGTTCGCGGGGATGGTGTTTGGCGGCGCGTGGTGGGTCGCGCCGAGCGCCTACTTCCTGGGTGTGGCCGCGATTGTGATGTCCGGGTTGATCTTGAAAAAGACGAAGCGGTTCTCTGGCCAGACCTCACCGTTTGTGATGGAGTTGCCTTCATACCATGTGCCGAACGCGACGATCGTCTCGCGCTGTTTGTGGGATCGCTGCTCAATCTTCGTATAGAATGCGGGTTCGCTGATACTGCTTTAGACCATCGTGATCTGGTTTACGAGCAACTTTGGGTTTGTTGATGGCGGATTCTCGATGATCGAGGACGCGGACAAGAGCCTGTTGGCGATGCTGGGGAACACGGTTTCTTGGCTGTTTGTCCCGCTGGGGTTTGGCAACTGGCAGAGCACGGTGGCGACGCTGATGGGGCTGGTCGCCAAGGAGGGCGTGGTTTCCACATTCGGTGTGTTGTTCGGGGTTGCGGAAGACGCGATGGCGCTGGTGGAGAGCGGCGCGTTCACGGAGCTGGGCGGCATCGCGGCACAGTTTACGATGGTGAGCGGGTATGTGTTCCTGGCGTTTAACTTGCTGTGTGCGCCGTGTTTTGCGGCGATGGGCGCGATTCGGCGGGAGATGAACAGCGCGAGCTGGACGTTTTACGCGATAGGGTATCAGTGCGCGTTTGCGTACTGCGTGGCGTTGATGGTGAATCAGTTCGGCCTGCTGGCGAGCGGAGGCGGATTCACGGTCTGGACAGGTGCTGCGCTGTTGGTGGCGATTAGCCTGGCATGGTTGCTGGTGCGAAAGCCAAGCGACAACGCCAGAACGCCTGGGCGCGCGACGGGCGTCCAGCGGGCCTAACAGAGCGATATCGAAGGATCAGAGGTGAAATTCATGGCGAACGTGATCATCCTTCTGGTGCTGGCGGCTGTGGTCGCCGGGATCGTCTGGAAGATGGTTTCTGATAGGCGCAAGGGCGCGACGGGCTGTGGCTGCGGCTGCAGCGGCTGCGCCATGAAGGACAGCTGCCACAAACAGGGCTGAAGGCCTTGAGTGGACTTGGCGACGAACAGAGCGATGTGCCTGCCGAGTTCGATGCCCCCCTTGTGGACCACAACACAGCGAAGGGTCTTTCTCATGATGAATGGGGAAGGCCCTTTGCTGCGCTCAGTATGAGCGGTTCACGAACGACATCCTGAAATGCAGTGAAAATGAATCGCTGTTAAATCCACGGACCCCATTGACAAGTCAGATGGCCATCATTTATAATACATATGAACAAATGATCAGATGATCAGGGATGGTGAATACTGTGCAAAAGGTGCCGAGTGAAGAGGATCTGTATGAATTGGCGGAACTGTTCAAAGTGTTTGGAGACAGTACGCGCGTGCGGATACTGTATGCGCTGTACGTGCGCGCCATGGGTGTGAACGAGCTGGCGGAGTCGCTGGGGCTGTCGCAGAGCGCGACGTCGCACCAACTGAAGGTACTGCGGGCCGCAAAGCTGGTCCGCTCAAAGCGCGATGGGAAGGCCGTGATCTATTCATTGGCGGACGGGCATGTGGTGACGATTCTGGCACAGGGAATGGAGCACGTAGAAGAATAGCGAACATAGGATGCTATGATGGGAGGGTCGTGACCCATGAAGAAGGTATTCAAAATGACGGGCCTCAAGTGCGCGAATTGCGGCGCGAAGATGGAGCGGGAGATCGGAAAACTGGCCGGTGTGACCGAGGCAAAGGTGAGTTTTATGACGCAGCGGCTGACGATCGACGCGGACGATGCGCGGTTTGAGGATATCGTGGAACTGGCGAGGGACATTGTGAGGCGCGTTGAGACTGGGTGCACGTTCTAAACAGAAGCCGCACCACTTTTGGAGCGAGAGGGGATTTGTATGGACCGCGAACAAAAACGGGACTTGACCTGGCTGCTTGTGTCGGCGGTGGTGTTTCTGATCTGTTTGTTCATCCCTGTCGAGGGCCCATGGCGCGCGGCGGTGTTTGCGGTGCCGTATCTGCTATGCGGTTGGCGCGTGCTCAAGGAGGCTGCGACGAACATCGCGCACGGCGAGGTGTTCGACGAGAACTTTCTGATGGCGGTCGCCAGTTTGGGCGCGATGGCCATTGGCGAGTTTCCTGAGGCCGTGGCGGTCATGCTGTTTTATCAGGTGGGCGAACTGTTTCAGTCGTATGCCGTGGGCAAATCCCGAGCGTCCATCGCGGAATTGATGGACATCCGTCCCGACTATGCCAATGTGGAGCGAAACGGTCAGACTGTGCGCGTGGATCCGGACGCGGTGCAGGTCGGAGACATTTTTGTGGTCAAACCCGGCGAGCGCATACCGCTGGATGGCTATGTCGTCGAGGGAAAGTCGTCGGTCAACACCTCAGCATTGACGGGTGAGAGTTTGCCTCGCGAGGTGCACGAGGGCGTGGAGTTGCTGTCGGGCTGCGTGAACCTGACGGGCGCGCTGAGGGTGCGGGCCACGAAGGCGTTCGGTGAGTCCACTGTGGCCCGGATCCTGGAGATGGTGGAGGATGCGGGCGACCGAAAGGCCGAGATGGAATCATTCATTACGCGGTTTGCGCGGGTGTACACCCCGGCGGTTTGCGGCGCGGCGCTGTTGCTTGCGCTGGTTCCGCCGCTGTTCCTCGGTCAAAACTGGGGCATGTGGATTGAGCGCGCGCTGACGTTCCTGGTCATCTCGTGTCCCTGTGCGCTGGTGATCAGTGTGCCGATGAGTTTTTTCGGCGGCATCGGCGCGGCGTCCAAGCGAGGCATCTTGGTCAAGGGCGGCAACTATCTGGAAGCGCTGGCGGCAGTGGACACGCTCGTTTGTGACAAGACGGGCACACTGACCAAGGGCAGCTTTTCGGTGGCTGCAGTGCATCCGAACGCATTCACCGATGCGCAGCTCATCGAGTACGCCGCGCTGGGCGAGGGCTTTAGCGGTCATCCCATCGCGGTTTCGCTGCGGGCGGCGTATGGCAAGCCCATTGATGAAAAGCGAATCAGCGATGTGCAGGAGATTGCGGGTCGCGGCGTGTCGGTGAAGATTGACGGGCGCGATGTCTTGATCGGAAACGGCAAGCTGATGGAGGATCACGGGATTGAATGGAAGCCTTGCCACCTGATCGGCACAGAGGTTCATGTGGCGGTAGATGGCCAGTACCAGGGTCATATTGTGATCGCGGATCAGATCAAGGATGGCGCGAAAGCGGCCATAGATGGACTGAAAAAGCTGGGGATTGCGCGGATCGTCATGCTGACGGGCGACAGTTCAGAAGTGGCTGAGGCCGTTGCTGGCGAGTTGGGCATTGACGAGGTCCGAGCCGGCATGCTGCCTGAGGGCAAGGTGACGGCCGTCGAGGCGGTGATGGGGGACAGGCCGCGGCCCGTTGAGCGAAAGCTGTTTGCCGAGCAGAAGGGACTGGTGGCGTTCGTCGGGGACGGAATCAATGACGCGCCCGTGCTCAGGCGAGCCGATCTGGGCGTCGCGATGGGCGCGCTGGGCAGCGATGCGGCGATCGAGGCGGCGGACATCGTGCTGATGGACGACAGGCTGAGCGGGATTGGCGAGGCCATCGGGATCGCAAAGCGGACGATTGGCATCGCCAGGCAGAACGTCATTTTTGCCTTGGGCGTCAAGGCGCTGGTGTTGCTCCTGGGGGCCGTTGGCCTTGTCAACATGTGGGTCGCGGTGTTCGCTGATGTCGGGGTTAGCGTCATCGCCATTCTCAACGCGATGCGTGCGCTGAAAGTGCAACGCTAGTCCAACGCGCACCCCTTGACATCCTGCCATGTGCCATTGTGATCCGTTCCATGACGTTCCCCTTCATCCGCGCTCGCGCTGTCCTCAGCGCCACCTCATGTCATCCAGAGCGCAGCGAAGGACCTCCCCGCCGTGAGGCGACCCCGATTGGGTGAACGTCAGCCTACGCTGAGGAGGTCCTTCGCTGCGCTCAGGATGACAGAAGGGCGCTGAGGGCCGCATGAAAACCCGTATCAGAACCCCAGCACCTTCAGCCATTCCGCTGCAAGCTCCACCCAATGGCCCACATGCGGATCGGCTTCGCCGATGCCCATTCCATGCGGGCCGTTGGGGAAGATGTGCATTTCGAACCGCACCCCGCAACAGGCCAAGGCATTGCCGAGATTAAACAGCTGGCGCGGATCGTCCTCGTCGCTCGTCTGCCACAAAAACATCGGCGGCGTGTCCGGCGTCACATGGCGCTCAGCCGAAAAATACGCCCTGTGCCGCTGGTCTCTGTGTCCGATTGGCGATACCAAACCCTCGCCCCGGATCTCATGGCCCATGAACTCGTCCGTGTATTGTACGAAATCGCCCACGCGGCACCAGGCGCTCAGCGAGTACGCGCCGTAGCTGATCACGGCCGCATTGGGCTTAGAGGACAGCCTGTCGATCGGGTCCTGTGCGTTCGGGTCTCCATCGCCGCCGTGGACCGCGCACATCAGGCTCAGATGCCCGCCTGCCGAGCTGCCGTGCACACCGATCTTGTCCGGCAAGATGCGCAGCTCGTCCGCCTTTGACCGCAGCAGGCGCACCGCGCGCTCAATATCCTTCACAGATTCGTACTGGCTGTACGGCTTCAGTCGGTAGCTCAGCAGCGCGCAGCTGATCCCCGCCCGAACCAGTTTTTGAATGATCGGGTAGCCCTCAACCCAGGCGCAAATGCAGTTGTATGCGCCGCCTGGCGCGATGATCACGCAGCCTGTGGGCTGTGTCGCGCCAACTGCTGGGAAAAAGGCGACGCGCGGCCTCAGCTGTCCGGATTCCGTGTGTACACCCAGTTCGGCATCCGGCCACAGCGGCAGGGTTTCGTACAGGTCCAGCTCATCATTGAACAGGTCGTTGATGATCTTCACGTTGGCCATGCCGGACGCCTTTTCCGCCCGCGCGAAGTAGGCGTCGCGATCCACGGCAACCCCGCCTGAGGCCAACAGTTTTTCCGTGTTGGTTTCGTACACGATCAGATCCTCCTTCATTTGACATGACATCATGCTGCGCGCGGGATCGGTCCCCGGTCAAAGGCGCGGTCAGTCGTTCATGACGTTTTGTTCCACGTCCTCCGGGAACATGAGCTCCAGCGTCGTGTCGTTCGGCAGACCTGTGGCGTGAGCCATGAAGTCACCGTCCATCTGATAATGTTTCAACGCGAGCAGCGTGTTTTCGTCGTAGATCTTGGTGCGCTGGTTCTTCTTCAGATAGCCCATCTGGTACAACTTGGTCTGCAGCTTATAGACCGCGCCGTGCTTATCCAGCCCGCGGCCCGGCCAACGGCTGTTCATCCAGTCGCGCAGGAACGTAAGGTCGCTCTCCGACACGGTTTCATCGCGCGTGGGCTTCTTGGTCGGTTTGGGCGTCGGCTCGGGCTTGGGCTCTTCCTTGTGCGGCGCGTCCTTGGCCCACAGGGCCTTTTCCGTCCTGACGTCGGCGACGCCCGTTGCCTTGTGGCCAATCTCCACCTGGAAGTCCTTCACCGCAGACTCCGTCTTGGGCCCGTAGTTGCCATTGGCAGCAGCGTCCGTCCAGCCCAATGAGCGCAGCTTCACCTGCAGGTCGTATACGCGAATGCCGTTGTCGCCGCGGCTCATTTCCACGAATCGTTCATAATCGGGCATGTTGCGCCTCAACTTGTTCATAAACGCTTCTGTGACGCTGCCGGTCTCGGTGACGTGCAGGTCGTACTGCAGATACTTCACGGCGTCAAGCGTGGCGCTTCCATAGATGCCGTCCGCGGTTTTGATGGGGTAGTTGTGATCGATCAGCAACTGCTGCAGCTCCAACACCTCGTCGCCCCGGCTACCCTTGGTCAGCACGTAGGGTTCGGGATCGGGCTGAGGCGTGTTCACCGGCGCGCGGGTGGGTGCGGGACTGTCGTCCAGGAAGCTGTCGTCGCTGTTGAGCGGGTATTCTTGCACGAAACGCAGCTGGCCGTCCATCGTGCCCGCGTCGTACAGCAGCAGCCGATCCTCCGCGGCCCAGATGACGGGCGTGTTCACGCCGCCGGGCACATGGTCAAACAGCGCCAGCGCGTTGCTTTCGGCCTGCATTCGGTAGATGCGGCCGTCTGATGCCAGCATGTACACGCTGTCGCCTGCCGCATCCATTTCCGGTGTCATGGGTGATTTGAACTTGCCCAGCGTTACGCCGTCCTTTGACGCATAGTTGTATTCCATCAGGTTCGTCTGGCCACCGTTCGTCTTGAGGTAGTACACCATGCCGTCCAGCACGGCCGCCGCGGTCACATCGGTGTCCACAGAGGTCAGTTCGCCCGCCTTTTGGCTGGATGAGCGCAGTTGCAGTTGGCCGTCAGCCCCGAGGCGCGTTTCGAAATTGCCATAAACCTGGACGGTGGTGCCCTGAACCGGCACGTTCGACACGGCCAGCTGGTTCAGCTGACGCACATAGAGCTGGTCGCCCGCGTCGCGGTCCACAACCAGGCCGTCAACGGAGGCGCGCAGTTGCTGGATCTCTTCGCCACAGTCCAGCGCCTCGGTGTATGCACCCTGCATCACGTCGTAGGCCATCAGCATGTTCAGGTCCGATTGGTCTACAAAATACACCACGCCATCGGCGGGGATGTAGACGCAGTCCGTTGCCACAGCGGCAATCAGGTGGGGTTCCGGCTCGTTGCCGGTCAGCGCCACGCTGTACAGCAGGCTCGGGTCCCGTAGGTCGAGCGCGTTGTCATCGATGGTGGTGAAGATCAGCTTCACGCTGTCCGCATACACCAGCGACTCCACCGACACCGGCACCAACGGCACACTGCTGCCCGTGGAGTAGATCTGGTTCGATTCTCCGATGTAATAGGTCTCCGTACCGGCATCCAGCACCATGACTGTAAACGGATTCGCCTGTACGGCGGAAGCTGGCACGGCGAAAAGCAGGGCAAGCGCGAATGCGGTCCAAAGCAGGGTCCACTTTTTCATGTGTAGGATCTCCTTTGCAAGTTGATGGGGAGGTGTTCGCTTTCAGCAGAGCTTACTGAGAACATCATAACATATTTGGCACCTTGTGTCATCACAAATGATAGGATTCGGGTTGGTGTGATTGGCCGGTAACCGGCGGCGTGGTCGTCTCCGCCTGCACATGCCTCCGACAATACCGGTCATCCTGAGCGAAGCGAAGGATCTTCCTCATCCTAAGTTAGAGGAAGATCCTTCGCTTTGCTTGGGATGAACAGGGATTAGGGCAACTCAATTCGGAATAGCGATGGATTTGCTCGCGACGGGGAGCGCTTTTCGTGGTACCCTATACTCGAAAAGGACGCCGTTCGGCCACGCGATCCATGAAAGTGCGTATTTCCCGGACGTGAGGTCGGGCACGACGGTAGAGTCCGTCTTAAGCTGTTGCTTGACGACGCCGTACTTGCCTTTGCCTACGATCTTTGAAAATTTGTAGGTGCCAAACGTGCATGCGCCGATGGCCGTACCACCACCCGCGCCGGTCGTGTCCAGAAAATACCATCCCAATGCACCGAAGCCTGTAGCGGGTTTGATGGCGGTCATGCCATATTTGGCGTAGTTGTTGTACACATACCACTCGGCCACCAGTTTTCCGCCGCTGTAGTAGATTCGCTTGGGGGAAGCCCAGAACGAATAGCTCTTGTTGTTGGCGGTTTTCCATGCGATCTCATTGGCAACGATCTTCACTTTGACCTTGACGGTCGCCTTGCTGCCAAGCGATTTGCTGGATGCGTAGACGTAGACAGTGCCCTTTTTGAGCGGCGTGACGACGCCTGTGCTGGCATCCACCTTGGCGGTCTTCTGCTGCGCCTTCTTGATGCTGAACGTGATGTCTTCCGGCAAGTCGCTGCCAACCGGCTGTTTCAGCGCGACCGTTGTAGCAACGCCAACGACGGTCTTGTACCACGTCTGCTCAAATTCCAACGGAGACTTGGCAGCCATCGCGACCGGCGTTACGCCAAGGGCAAGCACCAAAATCAGCAACCAGCTCCAAGCGCGCAATCTGTTATTCCTCATTGCGATATCCCTCCAAACATTGATCTGCCGTTTCTGCCCAAATTTTACCACAATATGGGATATGAAGTCAACGTTAAGTAAACATTCTCTTTGAATAAGCGTTTTGCATGATAGAGGTTTGAAAATGGAAAAAGAATATGGTAGAATATGGACGAAGCTCGGAGAACGAGCATATTTGTTAGGGGGGTTCATATGACGAACAAGTGGGTACGGATTGCGCTGCTGGTGCTGGGGATTTTGATGGTGATACTGGGGATCGCAATGATCTCGACGCCGATTGCCAACACGCTGGTGATGACGTATGTGGTGTGCGCGCTGATGCTGGTGCTGGGCATTGCGGAGATCGTATTCTATTGCATGCATCGAAAGTCCATGGCGGTGAGCGGTTGGGCGCTGGCGGACGGCATCATCTCCGCCGTGTTGGGTCTGTGGCTGATTTCGCGGCCCGACCTGCAGGTGGAAGTGACGATCATGCTGTTCACGTTCTGGGTGCTGTTCACGGGCGTGACGCGCACGGCATCGTCGTTCGCGGCAAAGGATGCGGGTATCCATGGCTGGGGCTGGATCTTGGCTGCGGGCATCGTGGGGATTCTGGTTGGGCTATACCTGATGTTCCATCCGCTGTTGGCGGCACTGAGCGTCGGGATGGTGCTGCCGATCGCTTTCATCGGCCAGGGCGTATCGATGGTGATTGGCTTTTTTTCCAAGGACGAGCTGTAACCGAGCGCGACCTCTTTCGCGTCCCGCAAGGACGCGAATTTTTTTTCTGCGGGGTGTAGCATTCTTTGTCAGATGCTGTATAACTAGGTATCGGACGCCAGATGTGATGAGACGTACCGACGCGTGGAAACAAAACATACGGAGGAAGAAGAACCATGAAACGAATTGCGGCAGTTGTCCTGGCAGCGGTGCTTGTGGCGCTATGCCTGGCACCCATGGCCTTGGCGGGTGATGTGCATTATTACACCACCACCAAAGTCAAGATGCGTGCGGAGATGAGCGGTGACTCCGACCTGATGACGACCATCCCCGCGGGCAAGAAGGTCACCTACATTGATTCTCTGCTGGGCAGCAAGTGGGCGAACGTGTCCTGGAACGGCTATTATGGCTATGTGCCGTGGAAGTACCTGTCAGAAAGCAAGCCCAAGCCCAAGCCCACAGCAAAGCCCACGGCGAAACCGACTGCGAAACCCACCTCGAAACCCACCGCGAAGCCCACGGTCAGGCCGACCAAAAGGCCGGCGCCGACCGCCAAGCCGGTGCCGACCGAGAGCCTGAAAGATTTTTCGAAGGTAGACTATTACGCAGCCGTGACACTGAAAACCGCCAGCTCCGAGATGAACATGCGCTGGCAGCCGACCACAGACAGCGACGTCGTCGGCGTATACAAGCACGGCGATGTGCTGCATGTGTTGATGGAGGGCAAGACCTGGGCGCAGGTCATGGACCCGGAGACCAACCGCGTGGGTTATATGAAGCTGTCGTACCTGACCGAAACCGAGCAGCCGGTGCCGGTGGTCGAGGGCGAGGAACCTGTGCCCGGTGATAGCGAGCTGGTCGTGAGTCCGATGAACGAGATGGACAATCTGGATGCGCTGATGGCGGCGGTGCCGGGCCTGACGCTGTATGACGCCCCGGAAGGCGCGACGGATGTGAGCTATGCCTGGATCAACACCGACCCGATCATCGCTCAGATCGAATTCAAGTTGGACGGCGTTGAGTATTGCTATCGCGTTGCCAAGTGCGAATCAGAAGAGGAACAGACCTCCATCGATGGCATCTACGCAGAGATGCACGAAGTGGGCGCGCGCGAGGATGTGCACCTGTGCTATGACGAAGAGGAGCAGTTTGCCGCGGTGCACTACTACAGCGCCAGCCAGAAAGCGCAGTACAGCCTGGTCGCGCCGGTTCAGCAGGACGGCGGCGAGCGGATCATGGCCATCGCCTGGGAGATGACGCCGGACTGATGCGCTTGGCGAGGCGCAGGTATTCAAGACAATGAGATCACGCAGCGAGGCGGGCCCTGTCTGGGCTCGCCTCGCTGCGTCTGCGTTTGAAGCGGCTACTCAGGCCGCGGCTCCACATACAGTGTCTTCTGGTGCGTGTAAATGACGAAGCCCGGCTTCGCGCCGCTGGGCTTTTTTACGTACTTCTTCAACGTGTAGTCCACCGGCACCCGCGACCCTTCGCGGCCCTTGCTGTAATGCGCCGCGATGCGTGCGGCCTGCATGAGCGTCTCTTCATCCACTTCGGGGCTGGCGATGATGACGTGTGAGCCTGGCATGTCCTTGGCGTGCAGCCAGGTTTCGTTGCCCTGGGCGTCACTGGTGAGCTTGTCGTTTTGCAGGTTGTTCTTGCCCACCAGGATGTGCAGCCCCGATGCGGACTGAAAGTGCAGGGGCTGGCTGGGCGGCAGCGCTTTCATCTGGCGGCGGTTGTGGTTGGCGCGGACGTACCCTTCCTTTTCCAACTCCTGGCGGATCTCGTTCAGTTCCGCTTCTGCGGTGCACTTTTCCAGGTTGTGCAGCTGCCCTTCAAGATAAACCAGCTCATCTTCGGTCTTCGCCTTTTGCTCCGCTGCGAGGCGCTGCGCATTTCGGGCCTTCTGATAATGCTTAAAATAGCGCTGTGCGTTTTGCTGGGGCGACAGCTTTTCGTCAAGCGGCACAACGATCTCGGCCATGTCCTCCGCGTAGTAGTTGGGCAGTGCCACGCGCTTCATGCCCTTTTGCACCCGATGCTGGCTCGCCGTGATCAGCTCGCCCATCACGCGGTATTCGTCCATGCGGCCCGCGTCGGTGAGCGCGTCCATCTGCAGCGCCAGCTTTTTCTCGCAGCGCTCGATGTTGTTCTTCAGCACACGGTGCAGCGATGACGACTTTTGCGCGATTCGGTCCGCCCGGTCTCGGGAATCGTAGAATGCGTCCATGGCGTCGGACAGCGACGGATGGCATTCGCGTTGCAAGGCGGCGCGGCAGCGGTAAGGGAATGCCACAAAGTCCACGGGAGCGCCGTCGTCCGACAGCAGAATTGCGGCTTCGGCTTCAGCGGGCAGCCGGCCAAGCGCCTCGGATACGGACCCTGAGACTGCGTGAAGATCGCAGGACGACAGGTGCGCATCCTCGTCGCTGGTTGCGCGGCAGGCCAGTTCCTTGGCGCTCAGTGCGGACAGGCCGGTGATGCAGCCCGCCAGCGCCTTGTGCAAAGGCCCGCTGGACTGGCATAGCTTCTCATAGAGCGCAGGCGGGGTCACTTGATCAAAGGGGATCTTGTCCTGACCCGGCGGGCGCGTGTAGGGCAGGCCGGGCAACACTTCGCGCACGCGCGAAATGTCGTCGGTGACGTGGCGGGCGCTGTCGATCAAGCGGCCATCCTGCCTGAGCAGCATGATGTTGCTGTGCTTGCCCATCAGTTCAATGACGAGGGTGCGCGTCGTGCGGTCGCCAAGCTCGTCCTTGCAGTCGATGTCCATTTCGAGAATGCGGTCTCCGGAGACCTGGCGCACGGCGGTGGCGCGGCCGCCGGTGAGGTGTTTGCGCAGGAGCATGCAGAACATGGGCGGCTCGAGCGGATTGGTTTTTTTGTGGGCCGTCAAATGCACCCGCGCGTGATTGGCACTGGCGGAGAGGAGAAGTTGATGGTTGGCATTGTTGTTGCGGATTGTGATGATGAGCTCATCGCGTTCCGGCTGGTTGACCTTATCGATACGGCCGGATATCAGCATGGCGCCCAGTTCGTGCGCGATGAATCCCAGCGTGAGTCCGTCCATTGGCATGGCATCTGACCTCCGATATGGAATGCGTTCGTTCTATTATAGCGGAATGGTGTTGTATGAGCAAGCCCCGTCGCCACATCGGTCAGGGCAACCGCATGAGTGCCGCCGCGTCCTCACTGCGTCATCCTTGGCTGGCGCTCAGAAAGACAAAAAAAGCGGGGACATGTCATCAGCTTGTCATCAGTTGCCATACGCTTTACATTCATGCGTTGGCCCTGACACATCGGTCTTGCACGTCGGGTCTGCTTCTATCGGGGACGGCCTGTCATACCCTCCATTTCCATCGAATAGACTTGCACTGGTGATGGAAACATGCGTGAGGAGGGTTTCGTGAATGAAGTTCGACGTGAAACAGAACAGGTTGTTCTTGCTCACAGCCGCGCTGTTGGTGGTGGCCATCGCGCTGTGCGGCGCGTTCAGCCTGTGGCGGCAGCCGTCGCCATCGCCCGCCCAGAGCGGTGCGGCGGCCACGCCAACGCCCGATGTCGCGGAGGCGCCCATCCAAGAGCCCTCCACCGATGGCGGCACGGCAACCAGCGGCGGCGCCGTGCTGCCAAGCAGCAAGTCAGTGAAAACCACGGTCTATTATCAGGACAACTACGGCTACCTCGTCCGGGTATCCCGGTCCGTCCCCGATGCCCAAGGTATCGCCAAGGCCACGCTCGCCCTCATGGTATCCAGCGCCTACAACGATATGGAGGCCGCACGGCTGGGTTTGCGCACAGTGCTTCCGGAAAACACCACCATTGACCTCGACATCTCTTCAGAAGGCGCGGCGCGGATCGATCTTGGCAAAGAAGTGCTGAAGCTCGAAGGCGCGGAAGCGGAATCGGCCATGGTCTCCGCGGTCGTGCAAACGCTGACGGAGTTCCCATCGGTAAAGACTGTGCGTTTCCTGATCGACCATCAGGAGCGCGACGCCCTGCCCAACGGCACCTCCATCAGCGGTGAGTTTACCAGAGGCGCGCTGAACCTTGAAAGCGCCAACACGGCCCTCGCGCCCGATCAGGCCAAGACCGTGCAGCTCTACTTCCCCGGCGAGTCGTCCAGCCTGATCGTGCCCGTGACCCGCACCGTCTACGGCTCCGACGACATCCACACCGCCGTGCTGGAACTGGCCAAGGGACCCAGCGCGCAGAGCCCGCTGGACAGCGCGCTGCCCGCGGGATGCGGACTGATCGGCGTGGACGTCAAGGACGGCATCGCAACCATCAACTTCACGCGTGAGTTCATCCAGATCGCGGAAGAGTCCGACGGCGGCCGAGCTGCCCTGAAGGCGCTGGTGCTGACCTGCACAAGGTTTCAGGATGTGAACTCGGTCCAGATCCAGGTTGAGGGCGAGCCCTATGACCCTGGCGCCAGTACATTGGCCGTGCCCACATTCATCAATGACGCCAGTTCCATGGCAGAAGAGTACATCCGCACCCAGTCCGCGATGCTGATCGATACTGGCGACGCGGTGAACTGAGAATTGACAGGGCGGTCCCGATAATGGTATCATTTATATGGACGGGCGAGCGCAAGACGTTCGCCCGTTTTGATTTTTACGGAGGTGTCCCGCCATGCGTCCAAACGACCGCGAACCATCCGAACTGCGCCCTGTGCGCATTACGCCCAACTTCACTGAAATGGCCGCAGGGTCTGTGCTGATGGAATGCGGCAGAACGCGGCTCATCTGCACCGCTTCGGTGGACGAGTCGGTTCCGCCCTTTCTGCGCGGCAAGGGTCAGGGCTGGGTCACGGCCGAATACGCCATGCTGCCCGGCGCGACGCCCCAGCGCAAGGCGCGGGACGGCGTGAAAAAGGATGGCCGGTCCGTGGAGATTCAGCGTCTGATTGGACGCTCGGTGCGCGCCTGCATGGATCTCTCAAAGCTCGGCGAGCGCACGATCACGCTGGACTGTGATGTGATTCAGGCAGACGGCGGCACACGCACGGCGGCGATCACGGGCGCTTTCTGCGCATTGTGCCTGGCGGTGTCCAAACTCCTGTCAGACGGCAGGCTCATCGACTCACCTGTCGCGGGTCAACTGGCAGCCGTTTCCGTCGGCATTGTGGACAAAGTGCCGATGCTGGACCTGGAATACGTCGAGGACAGCATCGCAGATGTGGACATGAATCTGGTCATGGTACGCGGCCGGTCTGGCGAGATGAAGCTGGTCGAGGTGCAGGGTACGGGCGAAGGCGCGGCGTTCTCCAGGGCCGAGTTGAACCGGTTGGTTGACCTCGGCGAAGCGGGCGTAACGGACCTGATGGAGGCGCAAAGAACCGCGCTGGGTGAGGCTGCGCATGTGATTTGTCAAAAGCCCAAGCTGATCATCGCCACGGGCAATTTTGGCAAGCTGAAAGAAATGAAGCAATTGCTGGGCGAACTGTACGATGTGGTGACGATGCGGGAACTGGGGCTGGATGTGGATGTGGAGGAGACCGGTGAGACGTTTGAGCAGAACGCGCTGATCAAGGCAGAGGCGCTGATGAACTTGACGAAAACCGCCACCATTGCCGACGACAGTGGACTGGAAGTGGACGCGCTGGGCGGCAGACCTGGCGTGTATTCCGCACGCTATTGTGGCGTCCATGGGGATGACCATGCCAACAACGAGCTGTTGCTCAAGGAGCTTCATGACATTCCTGATCCGAGAACCGCGCGGTTTGTCAGCGCTGTGGCGCTGATGCGGCCCGGAAAACGCCCGCTCGTGACCCGTGGCGAGTGCTGTGGCAGGATCATCCACGAGTATCGCGGCGAAGGCGGGTTTGGTTATGATCCGCTGTTCCTGTCGGACGACCTGGACCAGACCTTCGGCGAGGCTAGCATGGAAGCCAAATCTCATATTTCGCACCGCGCACGGGCCATCGCGAAGCTCAAGTCACTGTTGGAGGCGGAGGCGGAATGACAAGGATCGGTGTGGTGTCTGACAGCCACATGCTGTTCGATGACCAGTTGCGACAAATCGCGGACGCGCTCGCCCAGCGGAACGTGTCCCGACTGATCCACCTGGGCGATGGCCAGATGGATTGGGACAGGCTCGAAAAAAGGCTCGGGCTGCTGCTCACAAAGGTCGCGGGCAACTGTGATGATCGGCATGATGTTGCGCAGGAGACCGTGATTGCCGTTTCTGGCGCGAAGATCCTGCTGTGCCATGGGCACCGGTTCAGCGTGAAAAGCGGGCTGCTCCGGTTGAAGCTCCGCGCGGAGGAGCTTGGGTGCCGCGTGGCGCTGTACGGCCATACGCACATGCAGGCGGCGGCGTGGGACGGGGGCATCCTGCTGCTCAATCCCGGCGCGCTGAAGGACGGCAGGTTTTCCGTGCTGACGGTGGACGACGGTGCGGTGTCGTATGAGTTGGGATAGCGACCGCGCAATCGGTCGCACAAAGTTTCTGTAAACCACTGGACAATTGCATCAGACTCTGGTATAATCTAAATCCGTCAGCGGGTATTTCCCTGGCTGCCCATGGTCTGCGCCCGTAGCTCAGTTGGATAGAGCAACGGCCTTCTAAGCCGTGGGTCAGGGGTTCGAATCCCTTCGGGCGCGCCAAGTATGGTGGGTGTAGTTCAGCGGTTAGAGCGCCAGGTTGTGGCCCTGGAAATCGTGGGTTCAAATCCCATCACTCACCCC